>DASVNS010000262.1:0-3202 GCA_036383735.1 Phenylobacterium sp.
CGAGCAGGACGTCGTGCTCGACGAGCACGGCGGCGTGGAAGCCTTCCGCGTGAAGCTCCGCGTCAGCTTCAAGTACGAAGTGCCCTGGACCGGCGCCGGCTGGCACGAACAGGCCGAAGCCCCCCACACCTCCGCTTGAGCGCTACTCCGCCGGGAGCTGGGTCTCCGCGCGCTTCGCCCGCATCTTGTCGAACTCGCTCCAGACGCCGGCGTCGCCGTACCACTGGCCGCGGGTGGCGGCCTTGGAGTACTCGGTGCTGCGGGCCTCGAAGAAGTTGGCGTGTTCGACGCCGCTGAGCATCGACTGCAGCCAGGGGAGCGGGTTTTCCTTGGCGCCGTAAGCTTCCGGCAGGCCCAGCTGGCGCAGGCGCCAGTCGGCGATGAAGCGGATGTACTGCTTGATGTCGTCGGGGGTCATCCCCTGCACTTCGCCGGCTTCGAACGCCAGATCGATGAACTTGTCCTCCAGACCGACGACGGTCTTGCAACAATCGACGATATCGTCCGCCACGCTCTTGGTGACCGCGCCGGTCTCCTTGTTGAAGGCGTGGTACAGCTTGATGATGCCTTCGCAATGCAGGCTCTCGTCGCGCACCGACCAGCTGACGATCTGGCCCATGCCCTTCATCTTGTTGTGGCGCGGGAAGTTCATCAGCATGGCGAAGCTGGCGAACAGCTGCAGGCCTTCGGTGAAGCCGCCGAACATGGCCAGGGTGCGGGCGATGTCGGCGTTCGAATCGACCCCGAACTTCTGCATGTAGTCGTGCTTGTCGCGCATCGCCTGGTAGTCGAGGAACGCCGTGAACTCGGCGTCCGGCATGCCGATCGTCTCGAGCAGCAGGGCGTAGGCGGCGATGTGGATCGTCTCCATGTTGGAGAACGCCGCCAGCATCATCTTCACCTCGGTCGGTTTGAAGACGCGGGCATACCGCTCCATGTAGTTGTCGTTCACCTCGACGTCCGACTGGGTGAAGAAGCGGAAGATCTGGGTGAGCAGGTTGCGCTCTTTGTCGTTGAGCTTGGAGGCCCAGTCCTTGAGGTCCTCGCCCAGCGGGATCTCCTCGGGCATCCAGTGGACCTGCTGCTGTTTCTTCCAGAAGTCGTAGGCCCAGGGATAGCGGAACGGCTTGTAGGCAAACGAGGGGGTAAGGAGCCCCGGCAGGTTGCGGACGTTCGGATCGGAGATCAGGGTCATCGGAGTCGGCCGCCGGTTCATGGATTGCGTTAAGAGTGTCTCAACATCTTGTGGTCGGCAAGCGGTACCGACGCCGTATTTAGCGATTGTCCACGGGTGAAGCGATGTCTGGGGACTATGTGCTGTTCAGCGCCCAGGGCTCGGGCGGGGTGGCCGTCGAGGCGGCGCTGACGCTGATCGGGACGCCGTTCGAGCTGGTGGAGACGCCGACCTTCGATCCCGCCAGCCGCGCCGACGGCGACCGGGTGCTGGCGGCCAACCCCCTGCGTCAGGTCCCCGTGCTGCTGACGCCCGGCGGCGAGACCTTGACCGAGAGCGCGGCGATCCTGATCTGGCTGGCGGAACAGCATCCGCAAGCTGGGCTGGCGCCCAGAGCCGGCGATGCGCAGCGCGGCGCCTTCCTACGCTGGATGGCCTTCGTGGCCGCGGCGATCTACGCCCACTACTGGCTGAAGGATGAGCCGTCGCGCCTGGTGACCGACCCGGCGCTGCACCCCGACGTGGACCGACGGATCGAGGCGCGCATCTCGGCCTGCTGGGCGGTGATGGAGGCGGAGCTGTCTCCCGGCCGCTACCTGCTGGGCGACAGCCTCGGCGTGCTCGACCTCTACGTCACGGTCGTGTCGCGCTTCCGCCCACGCCGCCAGCGCTTCTATGCGGCCGCGCCGCGCATGGGCGAGGTTGTGCGGCGCGTCGATGACGACCCCCGCCTCCTGGCCTTCTGGTCCCAGCGCTATCCGTTTGCAGAGGGCTGGGACCGGATCTGACGCCTCATTGGCAGGCGAGGCATTCCTCGTAGTCGGTCTGGCCCTCGGACGGCGCCACCACCGCCAGCGCCTCGCCGCCCGCATGGCTCGCCCGCTGCACCGACTTGGACCGCAGGTAGTAGAGCGACTTGCATCCCCGCTCCCAGGCTTGCCAGTGAAGCATGTGCAGGTCCCACTTCTCGACGTCACCCGCCAAGAAGAGGTTCACGGATTGGGATTGGCAAATTTCAGGCGTGCGATCGGCCGCCAGTTCTATGACCCAACGCTGGTCGATCTCGAAGGCGGTCTTGTAGACGTCCTTGTCGTCCTGGCTCAGGAAGTCGAGATGCTGAACCGAGCCTTCGTTTTGCAGGATCGAGTCCCAGACCTCAGGCGTGTTCCGGCCGTACTGGTCGAGCAGCCGGTCCAGGTAGGGGTTCCGGACCGCGAAGGTCCCGGACAGGGTCTTGTGCGTGTAGATGTTGGCGGGGATCGGCTCGATGCCGGCCGACGTGCCGCCGCAGATGATCGAGATCGAGGCGGTGGGCGCGATGGCCAGTTTGTGGCTGAACCGCTCCATCATATTGCGTTCGGCGGCGTCCGGGCACGGGCCGCGCTCGGCGGCGAGCTTGCGCGAAGCCGCGTCGCATTGGCGGCGCAGGGTCTTGAAGAGCCGCATGTTCCAGCTCTTGGCCATGGCGCTCTCGAACGGCACGTTCTGAGCCTGCAGGAACGAGTGGAAGCCCATCAGGCCCAGGCCGACGGAACGTTCCCGGCGGGCCGCATAGACGGCGTGCTTCATCTCGGGCGGCGCCCGGACGATGAAGTCTTCCAGCACGTTGTCGAGGAAGCGCATGACGTCCTCGATGAACGTCGGGTGGTCCCGCCACTCCAGGAAGGTCTCGGCATTGACCGACGACAGGCAGCAGACGGCGGTCCGCTCCAGGCCCTGGTGGTCCTTGCCGGTGTGCAGCATGATCTCGGAGCACAGGTTCGACTGGCGCACCGACAGGCCCAGCTCGCGCTGGTGCTGCGGCATGGCGCGGTTCACCGTGTCGGAGAAGATCAGGTAAGGCTCGCCGGTTTGCAGGCGGACCTCGAGGATCTTCTGCCAGAGCGAGCGGGCGTCCACCTCGCGGATCACCTCATCGGTCTTGGGCGAGCGCAGGCCGAACATGGCGCCGTCGCGGACGGCCTCCATGAACTCGTCGCTGATCGAGATGCCGTGGTGCAGGTTCAGGGACTTGCGGTTGAAGTCGCC
>DASVNS010000263.1:0-10064 GCA_036383735.1 Phenylobacterium sp.
CCCTGGATGCGCTTCTCGCCCAGGAAGGCGGCGCCCATCAGGCTGATCTTCTGTCCCAGCGGGATCATGCCGATGACATTGGCGGTGCCGCCGCGGCGCAGCATGTCGAAGGACTGTTCGGCGGTGACTGCGAGGCCGATGGCTTCGAAGCTGTGGTGCACGCCGCCAGAGGTCATCTCCATGACCGTCTCAACGGCGCCCTCGCCGCCGAGCACGAAGTCGGTGGCGCCCATCGACTTGGCCAGGTTCTCCTTACCGGCCGCCATGTCGATCGCGATGATGCGGCCAGCGCCAGCCAGGGCGGCGCCGTTGATCGCCGCAAGGCCCACCCCGCCGCAGCCGAGCACCGCCACGGTGTCGCCCGGACGCACGTTCGAGGTGTGGATCACCGCGCCGACGCCGGTCATCACCGCGCAGCCGATCAGCGCGGCCCGGTCCAGCGGCATGTCCTTGCGGATCGCGACACAGGCGTGCTCGTGGATCAGCATCTGCTCGGCGAAGGACGAGAGGTTCAGGTATTGCAGCATCGGACCCGTCGGGGTCGTCAGGCGCGGCTCGTCCTCATCGCCGCGCTGGGTCTCGGGCGAGACGCACAGGCTCATGTGCCCGGTCAGGCAATGCTCGCAATGACCGCAGAAAGCCGACAGGCAGGTGATGACGTGGTCGCCCACCTTCACCGTGCGGACTTCCGATCCGATGGCTTCCACGACGCCGGCGCTCTCGTGGCCCAGCACCGCCGGAAGCGGGTGCGGATACTTGCCTTCGACGAAATGGAGGTCGGAGTGGCAGACGCCGGCGGCCTTGGTGCGGATCAGCACCTCGTGCGGTCCGGGCTTCCCGATCCGAACATCCTCCATCTGAAGCGGCTTGCCCACTTCGCGCAGCACGGCGGCCTTCATGGTTCTTCCCTCTTTCTTAGCTATTTGCCAAAAGCCTTATCGCCGTTCAGATACCGCTGGGAAGTCCCTATCGCGAAACGGGTCGACATGGCGGTCACACCCGACCATCAAGGCGTATGGATGCCGCCCAGCCCGTGAAGGCCGTCTCCGCGTTCGACGTGTTCCTGGCTTTCCTGAAGCAGGGGCTCACCGCGTTCGGCGGGCCGGTGGCCCATCTCGGCTACTTCCGGAAGGAATTCGTCGAGCGGCGGGCCTGGCTGTCGGAAAGCGCCTACGCGGACCTGTTGGCGCTGTGTCATTTCCTACCGGGACCGGCGTCCAGCCAGATGGGCATGGCCATCGGCATGCGGCAGGCAGGCTTGGCCGGGGCGCTGGCGGCGTTCGCCGGCTTCACCCTGCCCGCGGCGGCGATCATGATCGCCTTCGCGGTCTGGGCTCCCGACCTGACGGTGCGATACGGCGACGGCTGGATTCACGGGCTGAAGGTCGCCGCGGCCGCCGTTGTGCTGCAGGCGGTGATCCAGATGGCTCGGACCCTGGCCGTGGGCCCGGTGCGCGCCGGCATGGCGATCGGCGCGGGCATCGGCCTCGTGGTCGCGCAGGGCCCGATGGCGCAGGTCGCCGCGCTGCTGGCCGGCGGGCTGTTTGGCCTGGTCATGCTGCGCGACGCGCCGGCCGAGACGCCGCCCGACGACGCCTTCGAGACGGTGGACCGCCAGAGCGCCGCGATGGCGTTGGGCCTGTTCGTCCTCCTGCTGGTTGGGTTGCCGGTGCTGGCGAGCCTGCTTCAGAACCCTGGCCTTGGCCTGGCCAGCGTCTTCTACCGCATCGGATCGCTGGTGTTCGGCGGCGGCCACGTGGTGCTGCCGCTGCTCGAGCGCGAGGTTGTCGATCGGCGCTGGCTGGACCAGGACAGCTTCCTGATGGGCTATGGCGTGGTTCAGGCCCTACCCGGTCCGCTGTTCAGCTTCGCAGGCTTCGTCGGCGCCGCTCAGCGCTACGGCCCGGGCGGAATCGCCGGCGGCCTGATCGCGCTGTTCTCCATCTTCCTGCCCAGCCTGCTGCTGATCACCGGGGTGCTGCCGTTCTGGGACCGGCTGAAGCGCGAGGGCTGGGCGCGCGGCCTGCTGGCGGGCGTGGGCGCGACGGTCGTGGGAGTGCTGGCCGCCGCCCTGTGGGATCCCGTGCTGACGGCGACGGTGCGACGCCCCGCCGACTGGGCCTTGGTGGCGGCCGCGTTCGTGTTCCTGCAGGTCGCCAAACTGCCGCCCTGGCTGGTGGTGATCGGCTTTGCGGTGGCGACCGGGACCTTGCTCGGTTAGCCGACCTGGAGCGGGGCGGGTTTGCCCAGCTTGGATGGCCAGAGCTGCGGCAGCTTCGGCCAGCGGAAGGTCCAGGCGGCCTTTTGCGGGATGCAGGACTCGAGCGCCGCGATCAGCAGTTCGGCAGGGCCGTCGTTCAGAAAGTGCGTAGCGCCCTCGGTGCGGACCACCCGGATCGGCCGCCGGGTCAGCGTCTCTTCCGCCAGCTTCTCGGCGACCTCCAACGGCGCGAAGTCGTCCTTGTCCCCATGGATCATGTGGATCGGTATGTTCACCCGGGCCAGGGCATGCCTCGCATAACGCAGCTGCGGTTTCTGGCCGGTCACCTCGATGACCGCGTGGCGCAGGTCGCGCGGGATCATCCTGAGCGCCTTGCCGCCCAGGTCGAGCAACCACCTGGCCGTCGGCCCCGCCTCGCCGAAGAAGCCGGACAGCAGGACCAGGCCCGACACTCGCCCAGGGTTCTGCTCGGCCATGATCGAAGCGATCGCGGCGCCATAGCTCTGCCCCACCAGCAGCACCTTCTGGCCGGGCGCGGCTTTCAACGCCGGCGCCAAGGCCTCGGCCTGCACGCGGATGTCGGTCACGGGATGCAGCGGCCCCGAGCCGGCATAGCCCGGGCGGTCCACCACGATCATCTCGCGGTCCTGCGGCAGTTCGGCCAGGGTTTCGGCCCAGTACTCGGCCCAGGACGGGGCGCCGGTGATCACCACGATCTTCCAGGGTGGCGGCGTCGTACGCGGGGTCTCGAGCGCCGAGATCTGCCAGCCGTGCCCGCCCCCCGAGGCGAAGCTGGTCCGGCGGACCACCGTGTCGGGATAGTCGGACGCCGTCGGCACGTGCTCGGTGCGCCCCTTGGCGGCGGCCTCGACCGCCGCCCAGCCCATCGCGATCAACCCCTTGGGACGCTTACGTTGCACGTCCGACCTCCACCCTGGCTCTGCAGTATCACCTGGGAAGTCTAACGCTTCGTACAAGGTGGAGTTCTGCCAGCTATCCTATGGCGGATCATCCCTTTGGCGGCTGTGTCGCCAGCGCATCGCGCAGCTCGCGCTTCAGCACTTTTCCCGTGGGCCCGATCGGCAGCGCCGCGACGATCCGCACCTCGTCCGGCGTCCACCACTTCGCCACCCGCTCGGCCACGTGCGCCCTCAGGACCTCGGGGTCGGCGGACTGGCCGGGGCGCAAGGTGACCAGCAACAGCGGTCGCTCGTCCCACTTGGGGTGCGGCACGCCCATGGCCGCGGCCATGGCCACGGCGGGGTGCGAGCAGACCGCCTCCTCCAGGTCGAGGGTCGAGATCCACTCCCCACCCGACTTGATGACGTCCTTGGCGCGATCGGTCAGGCGCAGATACCCCTCCGGGTCGAGGGTGGCGATGTCGCCGGTGTCGAACCAGCCGTCGTCGGTGAAGGCGCCGGCGCCCTCCTGCTTGAAATAGGCCGACGAGACCCAGGGGCCGCGCACCTGAAGCGCGCCGGCGCGCTTGCCGTCCCGGGGCAGCAACTGGCCGTCTTCGCCGACGATCCGCAGTTCGACTCCCCAGAGGCCGCGGCCTTGCTTCAGTTTTCGCAGCAACGCCGCCTCCGGCGCGTCGCCGGCGTGGCTCGGCAGGGGCGTATTGATCACGCCCAGGGGCGAAGTCTCGGTCATGCCCCAGATCTGGCGGACCTGGCCGCCCAGCCGATCCTCGATGCGCGAGATCAGCGCCGCGGTCGGCGCCGAGCCGCCGACCGCGATGGTCTTCACCGAGCTCAGTTGTCCGCCGGTCTGGTCCAGGTGGTCGGCGACGCCCACCCAGATGGTCGGCACGCCCAGGGCGAAGGTGACGCCTTCCTCGGCCATGAGTTCGGCAATGCTGGGCCCGTCCAGGGCGCGGCCCGGCAACACCAGCTTCGCCCCCACCAGCGGGGCGGCATAGGGCGTGCACCAGGCGTTGGCGTGGTACATCTGCGCGCACGGCATCACCACGTCTCGCGCCGACAGGTCGAAAGCGTCGGGCAGCGCCAGCGCCAGCGCGTGCAGCACGGTCGAGCGGTGGCCGTAGAGCACGCCCTTCGGATTGCCCGTGGTGCCGGAGGTGTAGCAGAGGCCGGAGGCCTGCCGCTCGTCGACGTCAGGCCAGGTGAGATCGTCGTCCTGCGCCGCCAGCAGATCCTCATAGACCGGCACGCCCGGCGGGGCATGCGCCGCGTCGGTCATGGCCACGAAGGTCTTCACCGTCGCCATCTTCGTGCCGATCTCGGCCACGAGGTCCGCAAAGGTGATGTCGAACAGCAGCACGCTGTCCTCGGCATGGTCGGCCACCCACGCCACCTGGTCAGGATGCAGGCGCGGATTGATCGTATGCAGCACCGCCCCGATGCCGGTGACCGCGAAATAGAGCTCGAAATGACGGTGGGTGCTCCAGGCCAGGGTCGCTACCCGGTCGCCCGGCTTCACCCCCAGCGCCAGCAGCGCCTTGGCCACGCGCTTGGCGCGGGACAGCGCATCCCGGTAGCCATAGCGGTGGATCGGCCCCTCCACCGTCCGCGTCACCACCTCGCGGTCGCCATGGTAGAGCGCCGCATGCTCCAGGATCGAAGGCAGCGTCAGCGGCCGGTCCATCATCAGCGCGCGCATACAGGCGTCCTCCCCTTGGCGGCCGTCAGGCTAGGCGCCCCCGGCGCTTCCGTCGAGATGGGCGTGGGATAGCGGCGAACCGGCGCGGCCTGAAGGCCGACGGCGTCCCGCCGCGCCTTCACCGAAACTTGTGCTCGCCGGGCGTGAGACCTCGCCCGCCTTGCCCCGTTTTATCGACGAGGGACATCGGAAGGCGAACTCGGCAGCGAGTTCGACGGCGATATGAAATACCAACCCATCGAAGACATCGGCCAGGAAGCGGCGCTCACGCTGCTCAACACTCCGGTCATGACCCGGCGCGAACGCCTGGAACGCTGGGCCGAGTTGCTGGAGCGGGATCCGAGCCGCAGGCTGAAAGCCCTCATGCGGGTCGAGTTCGCCGCGGAGCCGGATCGGGCCGGCATACGGGAAGACGACAGCCCCATCTCGGTGGCCTTCGCCGATCCTGTCCTGAGGGCGGCCGGTCTTGGAGGCGATACGTTCGGCGACGCCAGGGATTTCTTTGAACTGCCCTGGGGCGACGCCCACGAGCTTCTGTGCGACTGCCACTACTTCGGGCGGATGGACGGCGAGACCGTGGCTCGTCGCGTGCGCGCCGCGGCTCATCCGACGCTGGCGCGGAGGCTCTTCGGCGCCTAGTTGTGGCGGATGTTCCGTCGCAGAGCGCGATACCCATTGGAGGCGGCTGCGCACTCGTCAGCCGCCTCCATCGGCGGGACGCCGATGCTCACGCCGCCATCCGTGCCTTGAACACCCCGTCGGGAAGCCGGGCTGCGCGGTTGGGGTGGATGAAGAAGTAGTCTTTCCAGGGCAGGCCTTCGACGAGGGTCGTGCGCTCTTCCAGCCGGTCGCCGTTCAGCGCGAACATCCGGTAGCCGCGGTCCCGGAAGATATCGAGCACCGCCTCTCCCGAGGCGCCGAAGCGGGCCTGGAGCATGGTCGGATGGATCTCGAGCAGGACGTGCGGCAGGTCGCGGTCGAGGATCGAGAGCGCGCCCATCAGCGCCTTCAACTCGGCGCCCTCGATGTCCATGCGGATGAAGTCGACGCGGTCGATCCCGTGCTCGGCGCAGTAGCCGTCCAGGGTGACCACCGGGGTTGGCTGGAAATCCATGCCGGTGTCTTCGAGGTCGGGCCGGGCCGGGCCGTTGGGCCGGGTCTCGGCCACATAGGCATAGGCGCGACCCATGCGACCGGAGGTCTTCTTGGGCGTGACCAGCAGCAGTTCGCCGGGTTTGTCGGCCACGGCGGCGTGGATGGCGATGACCTGCTTGCCGATCCGGTGCCAGGCGATGCCGATCTTCAGCACCTGGAAGGCGAAGGCCGAGGGCTCGAAGGCATGGATGCGGGCCTGGGGGGCGACCTGGGTCATCACATAGGAATGGCGGCCATCGCTGGCGCCCACGTGCAGGCAGACCGGCGCCCCGGACAGCAGGTCGGCGAGGTACGGGGTCTCGGGCTCATGCTTGGCCCACGTCCGGTTGCGGCGCCAGGCGCGGAAGGCGTGCCCGAGCACGCGAAGCGATGGCATGAAATCTCCTAAACCGCCCCGGGCCGATTACGCGTCACGCCACGTCCCGGACGACGGTCATCATGTAGTTCACGTCCGTATCGGCCGATTCCGTCCATCGGCCGGTGATCGGGTTCAATACGACGCCGAACGGGCCGTCCACAACGACCGGCTGCTCGGCCAGGAAACCGCGGATTTCGTTGGGCTTGAGGAACTTCGACCAGTCGTGGGCGCCCACCGGCAGCCAGCGCAGCACATACTCGGCGCCGATCTTGGCGAACGCGAAGGCCTTGAGGGTGCGGTTCAGGGTGGCGACGACCATCAGGCCGCCCGGCTTCAGCAGCCGCGCGCAGTCCTGAAGATACCCGGCCGGATCCGCCACGTGCTCGATCACCTCCATGTTGAGGATCACGTCGAACCGCGGCTCGCCCGCCGCCAGCAGACCCTCGGCGGTGGAGGCGCGGTAGTCGATGACGAGCCCCTGTTCGGCCGCGTGAGTGGCGGCGGTGGCGATGTTGCGCTCGGAGGCGTCGACCCCGGTCACCTGGAATCCCAGCCGGGTCATGGGCTCCGAGAGCAGGCCGCCGCCGCAACCGATATCCAGCAACCGCAGGCCTTCGAACGGCCGTCGCGCCTTGGGGTCGCGGTGGAAGCGGTAGAGCGCCTGGTCCCTGATGAAGCCCAGCCGGACAGGATTGAATTTGTGCAGCGGCGCGAACTTGCCCCTGGGGTCCCACCATTCCGCAGCGATGCGCGAGAAGGTCTCGACCTCGGCGGGATCGACGCTGGAACGGGCAGGTCCGGGCGAACTCATGCAACCCTTCTAGCGCCTCGGGCGCGGAAAACGAAAGAATCCGGGCGTTGCCGTGCGGGTTCCGCGTCGTTAGAAGGCTCCGCCCTTCGGCGGCGCAGCAACGGGTTCCGATCGCAAGTCCATGTCACGCCTGGTGATGAAATTCGGCGGTACGTCCGTCGCCGACCTGGAACGCATCCGGCGCGTCGGACGGCTGGTGAACGCCGAGGTGAAGGCCGGCCATCAGGTGGCCGTGGTGGTCTCGGCCATGTCGGGCAAGACCAACGAGCTGGTGGCCTGGACCGACGGCGCCGGCGCTGCGGCCCAGGGCCTGGACCCTTCCGACGACGAGTATGACGTGGTGGTCGCGTCCGGCGAGCAGGTGACCGCCGGGCTGCTGGCCATGACGCTTCGCAACATGGGCGTGCCGGCGCGGTCCTGGATGGGCTGGCAGATCCCGATCATCGCCGACGACGCGCACGGCCGCTCGCGGATCGACGACATCCAGCCCGACAAGCTGCGCGCGGCCATGGACGCCGGAGAGGTCGCCGTGATCGCCGGCTTCCAGGGCGTCACCCGCGACGGCCGCATCGCCACCCTGGGCCGCGGCGGCTCGGACACCAGCGCCGTGGCCATCGCCGCTGCGGTCGAGGCCGCCTGCGACATCTATACGGACGTCGACGGGGTCTACACCACCGACCCGCGGATCGAATCCAAGGCCCGCAAGCTGGCCAAGATCTCCTATGAGGAGATGCTGGAAATGGCCTCGCTGGGCGCCAAGGTGCTGCAGACCCGCTCGGTGGAGCTGGCCATGGCCTACAAGGTGCCCGTGCGGGTGCTGTCGAGTTTTGTCGAGCCCGGCGAAGCGCCCGGCCAGGGCACCATAGTGTGCGACGAGGAGGAGATCGTGGAGAAGCGGATCGTGAGCGGCGTGGCCTACAGCCGCGACGAGGCGAAGATCAGCCTCTTCGGCCTGCCGGACCATCCGGGTGTGTCGTCGATCATCTTCGGCGCGCTGGCCGATGCGAACGTCAACGTGGATATGATCGTCCAGAGCCACGCGCGCACCGCCGATACGGCGAACATGGAATTCACCGTCGGCAAGCGCGACGCCCAGCGCGCCGTCGAGATCGTCCGCGCCGTGCAGCCCGAGATCGGTTTCGACGACGTCCAGGTGGACGAGGACGTGGCCAAGGTTTCGGTGATCGGCGTGGGCATGCGCAGCCACACCGGCGTCGCCAAGTCGATGTTCGAGGCGCTGGCGTCCAAGGGCGTGAACATCCAGGTGATCTCGACGTCCGAGATCAAGATCAGCGTGCTGATCGACGCGGCCTACACCGAGCTGGCCGTCCGCGCGCTGCACGCCGCCTACGGCCTGGACCAGCTCTAGACTCGCCTGACGTGTGCGCGCGGCCTCCGACGGGCCGTTCGATCCCCGACCGCATCCCCAAAGGTGGGGTATGGCGGCGGCTGTAGCTCCGCCATTCTCGACGAATGAAAGTCGTTTGCGTCGGCGCGGGTCCAGCTGGTCTCTACCTCTCGATCCTTCTGAAGCGATGGATTCCCGGCTGCGAGGTCGCGGTCTACGAACGTAATGCCCGCGACCGCACGGACGGCTGGGGCATCGTCTATTGGGACGACCTTCTCGCGCAGCTGCAACGCGCCGATCCGGAAAGCGCCGCGAAGCTTCGCGAACACTCGGTCCGGTGGGCGGGGCAGGCGCTGGTGAGGGACGGGCGCGAGATCCGCCGCGACAGCGCAGGCGGCTACGGATTGGGCCGGCGCCGGCTGCTGGAGATTCTGTCGGAGCGCGCGGCCGGGCTCGGCGTACGTCTGCGGTACGAGACGGAAATCGAAGACCTCGCCCAACTCCCCGACGCCGACCTGGTCGTCGCCTGCGATGGTGTCGGCAGCGGCCTGCGCAAGGCCCACGGGGACGTGTTTCGTCCGCAGATAAAGGTGGGCCGCAACAAGTACATCTGGCTCGGCGTGAAGCGGCAGTTCGGACCCTTCACCTTCGGGTTCGTAGAGACGGCCGCCGGTTACGTCTGGTTCCATGGCTACGCCTACGGCGACGCGAGCACCTTCATCGTCGAATGCGCCCCCGAGACCTGGGCGCGGCTCAAATTCGATCGGATGACCCCGCACGAGGCGGCCACGGCCCTGTCCCGGATCTTCGCGCGGGAACTGGACGGCCACGAGCTGATGGCCGGTGACTCCTGCTGGCAAAGCTTCCGCACCGTCCGCAACGAGACCTGGGTCAACGCGCGGACGGTCCTGCTGGGCGATGCGGCGCACACCGCGCATTTCGCGATCGGCTCGGGGACCAAACTGGCTCTGGAGGACGCAATTGCGCTCGCCTCGGCCTTGCGGCGGGAGCCGGGTGTGCAGACCGCATTGCGGGCCTACGACCGGGAGCGTCGACCGGCCGTGGCGCGTACCCAGGAGGACGCCAGCGCCAGTGCGGCCTGGTTCGAGAACATCGGACGCTTCGCCGGCCTGCCCGACGAGCAATTCTTCGCGCTATTGCTGAAACGACGGTCTCGGCTGCTGGCGTATGTGCCGCCCAAGGTCTTCTGGCTCATCTACCGGGCCTCGCAGGGGGCGCCGCTCCGAACCCTACGGCGCGAGGCTGGCAGATTGCACGGTCTGCTCACGGGCCGAGCGGCGGGCTCGCCGCAATGAACGACGTCAGCATCCCTCTTTCATCCGCCGTTCTGACCGATTTCTCCTCTTTCACGGAGATCGAGCAGGAATGGAATGCGCTCTATCAGGCGATGCATGCGCCGTACGTCAGCGACAGTTTCGATTGGGCAAAGCTGAGCTGGGAGGTGGTCTGCCGCCCAAAGGGCCGGGAACTATTCTGCATTGTCGTTCGTAGGTCGTCGCGTCTGATTGCGATTTTCCCGCTCGTTGTT
>DASVNS010000264.1:0-5429 GCA_036383735.1 Phenylobacterium sp.
ATGTAGTCGCCGGCCTTCACGCCGGCCTTGGACGCGGGCGTGCCATCCATCGGCGAGATCACCTTGACCACGCCGTCCTCGCTGGTGACTTCGATGCCGAGGCCGCCGTACTCGCCGCGCGTCTGGTCGCGCATGTCGTCGAAGCTCTCGGGGTCGAGATAGCCTGAGTGCGGATCGAGGGAGGTGAGCATTCCGTCGATCGCCGCCTGGATCAGCTTCGTATCGTCCACGTCGGTGACGTACTGGTTCTCGACCGTATTCAGTACGTCGCCGAACAGACCGAGCATCCGGTAGGTCTTCGCCCGCGGTTGTGCGGTGGCCGAGGCCTGCTCACTGACATAAGCCATTGAACCCGCGCCGAGAACGAACGCCGATGCGCCGATCAGGAGATACTTCTTCATAGCCAGGTTCAGACTCCCTTGGACGGATACTCGTCCTTTATGAAGCGTGCCGAGACGACGGTTTTGAGGCCGTATCAGCCCGCTTTCTTGTTCATTCCCGGCTCGTCACCAGCCATCTGGCCGGATCGACGGGCGAACCCTGCTCGCGGACCTCCAGATAAAGCTCCGATGTCGCGTCCCGACTATCGCTAGCCCATCCGAGAGGCTGACCCTCCGCGACGGATTGTCCGACCTGAACCGATGTTCTTCCGAGACCAGCAAGCACGAGATGATATCCGCCCGCTAGTCTTAATATCACGATGACGCCCCACCCTTTTACGGGGCCTACGTATTGAACAAGGCCCGGGGCGGGGCTCACGGCCCTCGCGCCCTTCGCCGCGGAGAGCGTCAGGCCGTTCGAACGGCCACCGCCGGCGAGCGGATCGCCGAACCGCCGGACGACGGCGCCGGCGCTCGGCATCATCAAGCGGGTCGGCGGTGTCAGGTCGGCGGGATCGGGGTCGGCTGCGCCCCTAAGCCGCAGTCCCGCGGTGTCGTCCGGCTGCGGCAAGGCTTCCGCCGCCAGGCTGTCACGCTCGAACAGCGCCTCGCTCTGGGCCGCGGCGAGCCGCCGCTGACGCATGACCTCGGTGGCCCCCTCGGCGTAGCTCTGGGCGCGGCCAGCCAGCTCGGGCGTGAGCGCCTTGACCAGGATCGCGGCGCGAACCGCGTCCTTGGCGTCCTGTGGCGACACCAGCAACGCTGGCGGCGGGTCGCGCTTCAATTGCTCCAGCACCGACAGCAGGCGCGCGAGCCGGTGCATGTTGACGCCCTGGTCGACCGACAGCTCCGTCTCGGCCACGTTCAGCCGCTCCAGCTTGCCGCTGGTCACCGCACCCCACGCGGCGGCGGCGAGCGCCAGCGCCGTCAGGGTCCCGAGGAGAAGAATTCGCCGCATCAGTCCCGATGATAAGGTGATCCGGCGAGAATGGAGACAGACCGGTAGATCTGTTCGCACAGCATTGCCCGGGCCATGGCGTGCGGCCAGGTCTGCGGCCCGAAAGCCAACGTGCCATGCACCGCTTTGACAAGATCCGGATCCAGTCCATCGGCCCCGCCGATCAGGAACACCAGCCGGCGCACGCCGCGGTCGCGTAGCGCCCCGATCTCCTCGGCGAAGGCGCGGCTGGCGCGGGCCTTGCCGCGCTCGTCGCAGGCGATGACGTGGCTGTCGAGCAGATGCGGCCGCAGCGCCTCGGCCTCGGCGGCCTTGCCGGGCTTCCTGCTCTCGACCTCCGCCACCTCGACGGGACCCAGGCCCAAGGCGCGGCCGGCCGCCGTCGCGCGCTCGACGTAGAGCTTCACGAGTTCGGTCTCCGGCGAGCGGCTCAACCGGCCTATGGCGACGACGGCTATCTTCAAGCGTCAGGTCAGGGCCGGAGGCGCCTTGAACCCGCCGAACTCGCGTTCGAGCAGGCCGGCGAAGGCGATCGTGGTGCGATCTTCCAGATAGGGTCCCATGACCTGGGCGCCGATGGGCAGGCCGCCGCGGGTCAGGCCGATGGGGACCGCCGTGGCCGGAAGGTTCGGCAGCAGCGCCACGCCTGGCCAGGCGATCTGGGCGAAGTAGGGCGTTTCCCGCCCGTTGATGGTCATCGTCCGCCTGGTGTTGTCCGGCTCGTCGTTGTGCTGGAACGCCACCGTGCCGAACGCCGGCAGGATCACCACGTCGAAGTGCTCGAAGAACGTGTCCCAGCGACGGCGGAACGCCACCTGGGCGTCCAGCATGTTCATCCAATCGTGGGCGTTCATGGTCGTGCCGCCGGGCGTACCACGCGACATGGCCGCGCCCACCAGCGCCATGAACACGCCGTGCTGGGCGCCCAGGTCGGGCAGCCGTTCGCTGAACCGGGACACGCGAGCGCCCAGGGCGTCCAGCCGGCCGCCCAGCGCGTCGATGGCGGCCGCCACCTCGCTGTCGGTCTCCGCGGCCGGATGCTGGTCGACGACCAGGACGCGGTAGTCGGAGAGCCGGGCATGGCGCGGCGCGGGCAGGCGCAGCTGGTAGCCCTTTGCCTCCTCGCCTTCCGGCCCCGCGATGACACCCAACGCCAGGTCCAGGTCGGCGGCGCTGCGGGCCAGCGGACCCACCACCGCCAGCGCGATGGGGCCGCCATCCAGCCCGGGCGGGGAATGGCCGCGGGTGGGGACCAGGCCATAGCTCGGCTTGTGGCCATAGACGCCGCAGAGGGCCGCCGGCACCCGGATCGAACCGCCGATGTCCGAGCCCAGCTCCAGCGGGCTCATCCCCGCGGCCACCGCTGCGGCGCTGCCGCCGGAGGATCCGCCCGGCGAGCGGCCCAGGTCCCACGGGTTGCGGGTGCGGCCGTAGATCGGGTTGTTGGCCTGCCAGTCCGCCAGGAACGGAGGAACGTTGGTCTTGCCCAGGATCACCGCGCCGGCCGCCCTCAGCCGGGACACGGCGACCGAGTCCTTCGACGCCACCCAGCCGCTGAACGCCGGGCTGCCCCAGGTGGACGCCAAGCCTTCCACCTCGTTGCTTTCCTTCACCGTCATCGGCAGGCCCAGCAGCGGCCGTCGCTCGCCCCGCGCCAGGGCGGCGTCGGCGGCCCGGGCCGAGGCGCGCGCCCGGTCGAAGTCGCGGACCACCACCGCGTTGATCGCCCGGTCGCGGTCCTCGATGCGAGCGATGGCGGCGTCGGTCAGCTCCAGCGCGCCGACCTTGCGGGTCGCCAGCGCCTCCACGATCTGGCCGGCGGTCTGGTCGAGGATGGCGCGGCTAAGGGTCTCGGACATGGCGTTTGCTCCCTTTTGGCGGATCGTGGCCCGCCGGGCCGGGACAAGTCCAGCCCGGCGACCGCCCAAGCCTAGGAAGCGCCGACCAGCTCGCCCGACCACGGGTTGGAGCACCGTGAACGGGCGTTCGGCGACTTGAGCGCACGCACCGTCGACGCCCCGCCGATGCGGGTCGTTTTCCGGGCGATCGCAACGGTCATGACGGTGGTCATCGCCGCCTGTAGCGGGCGCGGACGACTGTAAAGCCTTGGGCTAGTTTGCGGTCGCGACGCCGCGGTGGCCGGAGTCGACGGACCAGATCTTCTCGATGTTGTAGAAGCTGCGCACTTCGGGCCGGAACAGGTGGACGATCACGTCGCCCGCATCGATCAGCACCCAGTCGGCGCTGGGCATGCCTTCGACGCGGCACTTGCCATAGCCGGCGTCCTTCAGGGCGCGCAACAGGTGATCGGCCATGGCGCCGACGTGGCGGCCCGAGCGGCCTGAGGCCACGATCAAGCCGTCAGCGACGGGGCTCTTGCCTTTGATGTCGATGAAAACGACGTCCTGGGCCTTGTCGTCTTCCAGCTTGCCGAGGATCAGGTCCTCAACCGCGCTGTTGCGGCCACTGACGTCCATGGAGGTCGCGCTGTCGGCCGGGGCCTCTTGCGCCAGGTTGTTCTCGCGCGTGTTCGGCGCAGGTTCGGGGTTCAGCGGGGTAACTCCTTTTGTCCTCGCTAGCCGACCCTATCACACCCCAGGGTCCCGGTCAGCTACCGACGCGTGGCGTTCCGCGAAGGTGATCAGCGCGGCTTGCGCGCCCGGAGCGACGTCGACGACTGGTAGTTGAACCGCCCGAACAGGAAGACCCAGGCCGGCGTCCTGGCCCCCGCAAGCCGGACAGCGGCCCGGCTCGGGTGGCGGAACCGCGCGAAGCGGTGCGCCGCCGGCGAGAAGCGGCTCTTCAGCGAGATCCACGGCCGCGAGACCACGGCCACGGGCGTCTCATGCATGATCTGCGTCCAGCCTTTCCAGCGGTGGAAGCTGGCCAGGCTGTCGGCGCCCATCACCCAGACGAAGTGGACCCCGGGGTAGCGGCTCTTCAGCGCGCGAATGGTGTCGATGGTGTAGTTCGAGCCCAGCTTGCTTTCGACCGCCGCGACGATCATGCCGGGTCCGCGGGCCACGGCCCGGGCTCCGGCCATCCGGTCGGCGAGGTCGGCGGTTTCGTGCCGCGCCTTCAGCGGATTCTGCGGCGAGACCAGCCAGATCACCCGGTCCAGTCCCAGGCGCCGCTTCGCAGTCTCCGCCACGTGGGCGTGGCCGTCGTGGGCCGGATTGAACGAGCCGCCGTACAGCCCGACCTTCATGCCGGGGGTCAGATTGAAACCCAGCCGCTGGGCCTGGGGGCGGCCAGCGACCGGCGCGCGGCGCGCCGGGCCTGCAAACCACATCTGCTCAGGTCACCGGGCGCGCGGCGGCGTGGGCGCGCCCGCGCGGTCCAGGTCTGGATCGGCCTGCCGCACGCGGGTCCGCACCGTGAAGACCCCATCACCGGCCAGCACGGCGCCGCGCGCGAAGAGCCGCCCGTTCTCCCAGTTCGAGAGGCCCAGCTCGGGACGCTTCAACGCGTACTGGCCATCGACCCAGCGGGTGAAGCCATCGCCGACAAAGGGCGCGTCGATGGCGGCGTAGAACCGGTCGTGCGCCGCGGCGTCCTCGGAGATCAGGGCGGCGGCCAGGCGCGGGCTCAAGCTGTTGAACAGCGCCACCGCCTCGGCCATGTCGTCCACGATCTTGAGGCTGACCTCCGGGGTCTCCTCCCATTCCCACTCATGGCCGAGGTCCGCGTCGGAGATGGGTTCGGCCAGCGGCTCCTGCACCGGACCTTCGGCGCGGATCACCGTGGCCGTCGCGGTGCGCCAGCGCTCCGGGAGCCGGTCGAAGTCCGCCTCGGCGATGTGCAGCTTGCAGCCGCGTCGGCGCTCGCCGGCCCGCTCCAGCGCTTCCAGGAACACGGGGATTAGCTCGTCGGCGCGCTCGCGGACGATGCAGCAGACGTTCAGCGTGTTGCAGACCTTACGGTCCAGCGAGTGGAAGGCGGTGGCGTAGAACCGGTCCGCGTCGGCGGCCGCGTCGGCGATCATCCAGGCGCCGCCCGTGCCATGCAGGCTGACCGGCGTGCCCGTTTGCCGCGCGATCGCGCCCAGCTGGCTGACCGCCGGCCCCGAGCCCCGCGCCACGGCCAGCGCC
>DASVNS010000265.1:0-3956 GCA_036383735.1 Phenylobacterium sp.
ATGAACCCGGGCTGAAGGGGCGCTTCAGCCAGGCGGCAGCGGCGGCGTGAAAGGTTGGTCGTCAGGAAACGGGCCCTGCAGGCGGGGCGCATGGAGAGTGACGAGATGAGCGCACGAAAATTGATCACCGCGGCGGCGCTCTTGGCGTCCACGCTGGCGGCCGTGCCGGCGGCGGCGGAGGCGCACGGCCGGGGCCATCACAAGCACCATAGCTACGAGCGCGTCGAGTACCGCGACCGCTATGCCGAGCCGCGCAGGTACTACCGCGCCCCGGAGAGCTGCCGGCGCGGCGGTACGACCGGCCTGATCGTCGGCGGCGCGGCGGGGGCGCTGCTGGGTCGCGAGCTCGACGGGGGGCGGGATCGCGCGACGGGGACCATCCTTGGCGCCGGGGCCGGCGCCCTGCTCGGGCGGGAGATTTCCCGCACGTCGCGCTGCTGAGGCGTGCGGCCGACGCCGCCGGTGTCGCGGTGACGCCGCGATGCGACATCTCGCGGTCGATCGCGACGCGGCGGCGCGGGCGTGTTTCGCCTAGGCGGCGGCGTCCTGTTTCAGCATGGCTTCGCTATGGGCGTGGCATCGCCAGCCTTCGGTTCCGCGGATCCAGGTCGAGCTGTCGGCGGCGCGCAGGTCCTGGGACTTGCCGTCCATCCTGACCTTCTGGCGGACGGTGTAGGCGATGATCGCGACGTCGGGGGTCGGCGTGGTGACCTCGACGTCCTCGAACTGATAGGACTCGAGGGTCCAGGCGCCGTCCTCGGTCATCGCGCCCATCTTGTCCTGCGCGATGCGGCTGATCCCCTGGGCGCCGCTCACCAGGCTGGTCTTGCCGGAGAGCTCGGCCGCGCGGCCGCCGTCCTTCTTCTTCATGGCGTCCCAGTAGGATTTCTCCAGGGCGATCACCTCGTCCCGTGTCGGCTTGGCATGGCTGGCCATGGCGGTCTCCTTTTCGGTGGGTTCACACCTAACCAGGAGCCGGTTGTGGGGGTTCCGGCTCGACACATGTTCTCTATTTGTTCTTGCCAAGCTGGCTCGGGCGGTGTAGGATCCGGAAGTGCGGTTCCGCGCGGCGGCGGGGCGGATTGGTGAGGGTACGATGGCGGAGGAAGAGGCGCAGGAAGCGGCGGGGGCTGTGACGCGGCCGGGGCTGCGGGAGCCGGGGGTGAGCGTCTATTCGGAGGCCTTGGGGGCGGAGCTTTGCGCGGCGGTGGCCGCGGGGCGGCCCCTGAGCTCGGTGTGCGATGAGCCTGGGCGGCCGCATCGGACCACGGTGCGGCGCTGGGAGACGTCGCATCCGGCGTTCGGGGAGGCGATGCGGGCGGCTTACATGGAAGCGCGCGTGTCGCAGCGGATGCGGGATCGGCAGAAGACGGCGGAGCTGGCCCTGCGGCCGCCGCCGCGACGCGGGGGCAAGGCCTCCGGCTATACGCGGGCGCTGGGCCAGGCGATCTGCATGCGACTGGAGGCGGGGCGCAGCCTGACCTCGATCGGGCGGGACGACGACATGCCCTGCTATGGGACCATCCTGGCGTGGGTGAAGCGCCATCCGGCGTTCGAGGCGATGTACGTGGCCGCGCGCGAGACGCAGGCGGAATATCTGTTCGACGAGGCGCGCGACGTGGCGCTGGAGGCGACGAAGGACAGCGTGCCGCTGGCGCGGCTGCAGTTCGACGTGATCCGCTGGCAGGCGGCGCGGCTGGCGCCGAAGAAGTACCTGGACCGGCTGGTGGCGGCCGAGGAGATGGCCGAGCTGGGCGTCGGGCCGCGCGGGGGCGTCCTGGGTGGGCGACGGGGCGCGTTGGACAGGCCGCGCCACGTCGTGTTCAGCGTCGTGCACTTCGAGCGGGGGCCGGCCGGGCGGGTGCTGTGCGCTCCGCCGCGCAACGCCGCCGAGGCCCAGGCCTGGATCGAGGACACCGGGGCGCCCTATGCGCCGGGCGTGGGGCCGAACGGACAGATGCGCCCGCCGCTGCTGAACCCGCCTATTTCCCCGACCTAGCGGTTGTGTGGGGCGCGCCTTCGCCTTCGCGACCTCCCGACACGACAGCGGGATTCGTCAAATCTTGCGGTAGGCCTCGCTAAAGCCAGCCTTCGACGTCGCGCCTAGCCTGTCCTCAACAACGTGGCCCGAAGAGGCCCGGTCGAGGGAGCGAAAGCATGAGATTCCATACCCGGGCGCGCGCCCTGCTGGCCGCGCTGTTGAGCTCGGCGTCTTGCGCCGCCTATGCCCAGAGCGCGACGCCGGCCCCGGGGGCCACGGCTGTGGACGAGATCATCGTCACGGCCCAGCGCCGGACGCAGGCGCTGCTGGACGTGCCGCTGGCGATCTCGGCCCTGGCCGGGGAGAGCCTGGCGGCGAAGGGCATCACCAACTCGGCCAACCTGGCGACCGCCGTCCCGAACCTGCAGGTGAGCAGCCCCTACGGCGCCACCCAGCCGAACTTCTCGCTGCGCGGGATCAGCGTCGCCAACGAGTACAACGCCAACCAGGCCTCGCCGGTGGGCGTCTACATCGACGACGTCTATATCGCCTCGCGGACCAGCCAGGGCATGGGCCTGTTCGACCTGGAGCGGGTCGAGGTGCTGCGCGGGCCGCAGGGGACGCTGTTCGGCCGCAACACCACGGGCGGGGCGATCAACTTCATCACCAAGCGGCCTAGCCTCTCGGGGACCAACGGACGCGCCGAGGTGGGCTACGGCGCCTTCGACACCGTCACTGCCCAGGGCGCCTTCGAGGCGACGCCGGAGGAGGGACAGCTCGGCGTGCGCCTGGCGGTCAACTACCAGAAGGGCGACGGCCAACTCGAGAACGTCGCGCCGGGCGGGCGGGACGCCAATTCGTCGGACACGCTGCAGGGCCGGCTCTCGATCCGGTTCCGGCCGAACGACGGGCCGGTGGACGTGAACGTCCGCGCCTATGCCGGCCGCGACCGGGGCAGCCAGGCCGGCGTGCACGGCCTGGGCGTCGCGCGGACCGGCCTCGGCTTCTTCGACATCGACGAGAACCGCATCGGCGACAACCGCACCAGCGCCTGGGGCATTGCGGCCAACGTGGCCGTGGAGCTCAGCCCGAGCCTGACGGTCACCTCGATCACCTCGGTGGATGGCGGCAAGCAGAACCTGCAGCAGGCGGCCGACGGCTCGCCGCTGGACATCCTGGACATCAACTGGCGCTCGAAGTTCCGCCAGGCCAGCGAGGAGCTGCGGCTGAACTACGAGGGCGAGACGGTCCGCGCGGTGGCCGGCGTCTCGTACGGCTGGGACCGGACGGTCACCGACAACCTGTTCAACATCGGCAGCGCCCTGGGTCCGGGCGTGGATGGCGGTTTCTTCCAGCACTACCGCCAGAGCCGGAAGTCCTATGCCGGGTTCGCCCAGGCCGACGTGGACCTGAGCGACAAGCTCGTGGTCACGGCGGGCCTCCGCTACACGTCCGACGACGCCGATTACAAGGACGGCTCGGCCCTCCTGTTCCTGGGGACGGTGGGCGGGCCGCGCACGCCGCTGGCCACGACCGTGCCGTGCGCCGGGCCCCCGGGGACCTGCGCCTACGACCCGGCGCTCCGCTATGCGGCAGCCGGCGACGGCAACGCGCTCACCGGCCGCCTGGCGCTCAGCTACACCTTCGACAACGGGGCGCTGGCCTATGCCAGCTACAGCCGAGGTTATCGCTCCGGCGCGTTCAACGGCGGCGGCTACACCTCGTCCGTCGGCATCACCTATATCGACCCCGAGCGGGTCAACGCCTATGAGGCCGGCCTGAAGGGCCGCTTCCTGGACCGGCGGCTCACCGTGTCCTCCGCCGTCTTCTACTACGACTACAAGAACCAGCAGGTGCAGGATACACGGCCGGGGCCGGTGTCGTTCCTGGTCAACGCGCCGAAGTCCGAGGTCTACGGCGGCGAGATCGAGGCGGTCCTTGCGGCGTCGTCGCGGTTCAAGCTGAACGGCTCGAT
>DASVNS010000266.1:0-16367 GCA_036383735.1 Phenylobacterium sp.
ATCGGCGCGGGCTTCGTCCCCTCGATCCTCGACCGCGGGATCATCGACGACATTGTCCAGGTGTCGAACGACGACAGCTTCGCCATGGCGCGGCGTGTGGCCAAGGAAGAGGGCATCCCGGTCGGCATCTCGTCCGGGGCGGCCCTGGTCGCCGCCTCGAAATCGCCAACCGCGACGAGATGGCCGGCAAGCTGATCGTGGCCATCATCCCCAGCTTCGCCGAGCGCTACATCTCCACCGCGCTGTTCGACGGGCTGTGACCGGAACGGACGTCTATTCGTCCGAGAAACGCTCCGCCGTCATGCGGCGGGTGAAGGGGCGGAATACGGCGCCCGAGATGACGGTGCGCCGGGCGCTGACCCGGCTCGGCGCCCGCTACCGGCTGCATCGCAAGGATCTGCCCGGCAATCCGGACATCGTGATGCCGGGGCGCAAGCTGGTGCTCTTCGTCCACGGCTGTTTCTGGCACGGCCATGACTGCCCGCGCGGATCGCGCGTGCCGCAGCAGAACCGCGAGTATTGGGTCGCCAAGGTGGGCCGCAACGTGACGCGCGATGTGAAATCCGCCGAGGCGCTGACGGCGCTGGGGTGGCGCGTCGAGGCGATCTGGGAGTGCGGGCTGAGGGATGCGGATGGGTTGGAGGCGCGGCTTCGCGACCTCCTGCATGCGGGTCATCCCGGAAAGCGCGCAGCGCCCCGAGACGCCTAAGCCGCCGCCACCTCCTCGACCACCACCTCGGTCTTCACCGAATTCGCGATGAAGCATTCCTCGTGGGCTTCGTGGTGCAGGCGGTCGCGTTCGGCGTCGGTGGGGCGTTTGCCGGCGTAGGTGATCTCGGGCCTGAGGGTGACGCGGGTCACAGCCATCCGACCCTCGGCGTTCTTCTCCATCACGCCTTCGGCGGCGTCGCGGTAGCGGGTGACGAGGAAGCCGGCCAGACGGGCGCGGTGCAGGAACGTCAGCATGTGGCAGTTCGAGATCGAGGCCACCAGCATCTCCTCGGGATCGACGGCGCCCGGCGCCGCCCATTTGCCGACGATGTGGCGCGAGGCGGTGGCCGGGACCACGTGCTCGGCGAAGCTGACGGTGTGGGCGCGGCTGTAGCGGCCGTTCGCGAAATCCTCGCCGTCCTTCAGCGCCCAGTCGATCGTCGCCCGGTAGGCCGCCATGAGATCGCTCTCCGTCAGAAGGCTTCGGCCGGCAGTTTCATCAGCAGCTCCGAACCGGTCTTCAGCTTCGCCAGGTGGCCCGCCGTCTCGGGCAGCACACGTTCGATATAGTAGCGGCCGATGACCAGCTTGGTCGCGTAGAACGGGTCGGTGTCACCGTCGGCGATGCGCGCCAGGGCCGCCTTGGCCTGCAGGCTCCACATATAGGCCAGCGCCGTCAGGCCGAAGAGGTGCAGGTAGTCGGTCGAGGCGGCGCCGGCATTGTCGGGGTTCGCCAGGCCGTTCTGCATCAGCCACATGGTGGCGTCCTGCAGCTCGGCTTTCGCCTTCGTGAGCCCGGTGGTGAAAGGCTTGAGGCCCGGGTCCGCCTCGTGATCGGCGATGAACGCGTCCAGCTCCGCAAAGAAGCTCATCACGCCGCGCCCGCCGTCGGCGGCCAGCTTGCGGCCCACCAGGTCGAGCGCCTGAACGCCGTTCGTGCCCTCGTAGATCAGGGTGATGCGGATGTCGCGGAGGTACTGGCTGGCGGGGAAGTGCTCGGTGAAGCCGGAGCCGCCGTGCACCTGCATGGCGTCGGAACAGATCTGCAGACCGCGGTCGGTGAGGAACGCCTTCACCACCGGCGTCATCAACGCCATGTAGTCGCCGCCCTTCTGCCGGGCCGCCTCGTCGGGGCTGGCATGGCTGAGGTCGCCGTGCAGAGCGGTCCAGGCCATGAAGGCGCGACCACCCTCCAGGATGGCGCGGGCGTCCATCAGCATCCGGCGTACGTCGGGGTGGACAATGATCGGGTCGGCGGGGCCGGCGGGGTTCTTCGGCCCGGTCAGCGAGCGGCCCTGCAGCCGATCCTTGGCAAAGGCTGCGGCGGCCTGATAGGCGGCCTCGGCCTGGGCGATGCCCTGCAGGCCCACGCCCAGCCGCGCCTCGTTCATCATCACGAACATCAGTGCGAGGCCACGGTTCTCCTCACCGATCAGCCAACCGGTGGCCTCCTCGTGGCTGATCACGCAGGTGGCGTTGCCGTGGATGCCCATCTTCTCTTCGAGCCCGAGGCACTTCACGGAATTGCGCGCGCCGGGATTGCCGTCGGCGTCGGGGATGAACTTCGGCACGATGAACAGGCTGATGCCCCGCGTGCCCATCGGCGCGCCCTCGATCCGCGCCAGAACCAGGTGGACGATGTTCTCGGTCAGGTCCTGCTCGCCGCCGGAGATCCAGATCTTCTGTCCCGAGATCTTGTAGGTCCCATCGCCCTGCGGGACGGCCTTGGTCCGCAACAGGCCCAGGTCGGTGCCGCAATGCGGCTCCGTCAGGTTCATCGTGCCCGCCCACTGGAACGACGCCAGCTTGGGCAGATAAAGATCCTTCTGCGCCGGGCTGCCGCCCACGTGGATGGCGGAATAGGCCCCGTGGGTCAGGCCCGGGTACATGGAGAACGCCATGTTCGCCGACGAGCTCATCTCGGAGAACGCGACATTGACCACGTGCGGCAGGCCCTGGCCGCCATAGGCCGGGTCGGAACCCAGGCCGGGCCAGCCGCCTTCGACCAGCCTGGCATAGGCGTCCTTGAACCCCGTGGGCGTCTTGACCGTGAAGTCCGGGCTCCAGGTGCAGCCCTCCTTGTCGCCAATACCGTTCAGCGGGGCCAGCACCTCTGCGGTGAACCTGCCGGCCTCATCCAGGATGGCGTCGACGGTGTCCATCGACGCGTCCGCGAACGCCGGCAGGTTGGCGTAACGCTCAAGCTGGAGCACATCGCGCAGGAGGAAGGCGTAGTCCCGGACAGGGGCCTGGTAGGGCATGGGTGCTCCGAACGGCGAATGTCGTGAGCGCGGCGGCCACGTTGAAGGCGGCCGATACCACGCGCCCTGTCCAGCGTCATGGCCCGGGGTTTCGGCCATGACGCATGAGGATCGGGCGGTCAGGCCTCGAGGCCGTCCAGTTGCCGCCGAAGCATCTGGTCATAGTCGGCGGCGCGGGGAAGCAGGTCCGGGCGCGTGTCGGCCAGGCGCTTTTCCATGGCGGCGATCCCGCCGCGGAGCTGGTCGATGGCGGCGTCGATGTCGCGCTTCTGTTGTTCCAGGGCGACGATCCGCTCGCGGAACTTCCCCAGGCTTCTGGCGGCCTGCCGCGCACCGGAGTCGTCCGCCTCGTAGAGGTCGAGGATCTCACCGATCTCGGCCAGCGAAAGGCCGACCCGCTTGCCGCGCAGGATCAGCACGAGGCGGCCGCGATCACGGTAGGAATAGACCCGGTTCATCCCGTCGCGGGCCGGACTGAGCAGGCCCTTGTCCTCATAGAAGCGAAGCGCGCGGGGCGTGCATTTGAACTCAAGGCAGAGCTGACGGATCGTGTAGGTGCGGGCTGGCCGGCGCAGGTCCATCGGCATGATGGCTCCTCCCTAGGTTTTCGTTGAGGAAAACCTGCCGCGACCTTCCGTTTACGTCAAGGACATGATGGTTCACGCTGCTGTGAGCCCACGAAGTCGACGATCCTCAGACCGAGCGCCGGAGCTCTTCCGGTTCTCTGACCTGGGCGGCGGTGAAGTCGGTGGCGCGGGCGACGGCGGCGATCAGCGCCGCCGGGTCGAGCGGCTTGGAAACGATCCCGTCGAACCCGATGGCCGCCAGTTCGGCGAGATCGAGGTCGTCCGGCGCGGTGGCCGTGAACGCCAGGACCGGCGCAGCCTGATTGGGGCCGTCGCCGCCGCGGATGGCGCCGCACGCCTGCAGTCCGCTCATGCCGGGCATGTTGAGATCCATCAGAATCGCGTCGAATGGCAGCTCCGCCGCGACGCGGATGGCCGCGGCGCCGCTGTCGGCCTGGGTGACTTCGCCCCCCACGCCGGACAGGAAGAGCTGGACCAGCTCGCGGTTGGCGGCATGGTCGTCGACCACAAGGACGCGAATGCCCAGGAGCGGCACGCTCGACCCCGCGACGCCAGGCTCCTGGCTTTCCTGGGCGACCGGTGGCGCCGGAAGCTCGAACCAGAAGCGGCTGCCCACCTCGCGCTGCGACTGGACCCCGATCTCGCCCCCCATGGCCTCGACCAGGCCCTTGCATATGGCCAGGCCCAGGCCCGTCCCGCCGCTCTTGCGGCTGAGCGAGGCATCGACGTCGGCAAAGCGCTGGAACAGCTTCGCCTGTTGTTCCGGCGTCATGCCGGGGCCGGTGTCGGCCACCTCGACCCGCAGCCGGCCATCGGACCACCGCAAGCGCAGGCTCACGCCGCCGCTGGCGCTGAACTTCACCGCATTGCCCAGGAAGTTGAGCAAGACCTGTCGAACCCGGTCGGGATCGAGGGAGACCGCCAACCCGTCCGGGATGTCGGAGTCGAAGTCGAGCGACAGATCCTTGGCGCCCGCCTGCGGCGCGAAGAGGGCCAGGGTGGCGCGGCACAGCTTCGCCGGATCGGTGGGTTGCGGCTCGATGCTGACCTGGCCCGCCTCCAGCTTCGAGAAGTCGAGCACATCGTTGACCGTCGCCAGAAGCGCGCGGCTGGCGTCGCCGACCCGCTCGACGAAGCCGCGGCTGACATCCGACAGTTCGGGCTGGGCGGCGATCAGGCCGGTGAAGCCGATGATGCTGGTCAGCGGCGTGCGCAGCTCATGGCTCATGTTGGCCAGGAATTCGGACTTCACGGCGGTCGCCGCCTCGGCCTCGGCCCGGGCGTCGCGCAGCGCCTGTTCCAGGGCCTTGCGCGGCGCGATGTCGCGGATCACATCGGTGATGCCGCAGATCTCGCCGGTGACCGGGTCGTAGGCAAGGCTTGGCTTCGCCTCGAGCCAGATCTCGCGGCCGTCCTTGTGCCTGGCGCGGTGCTCGACCTGGCGCCGAGGCGCATCACCCCCGCTGTTGATCTGCGCGAAGACCGCCTCACGCATCCCGGCATGGTCCTCGGGATTGATGAACTCCAACGCCCTGCGGCCGATCAGCTCTTCGGCCCTGTACCCGATGATCTGCTCGACCGACGGCGAGACGTACGAGATTTTGCCGCGCGCGTCGGATTGCAGGATCATGTCGCTGGCATGGTTCGCAATGAGCCGGTAACGCGCTTCACTGGCCGCCAGGGCGCGCTCCTGGGCCCTCAGGTCGGTGACGTCCTGGAAGACGCCAGCCAGGCTCACGACCTCACCCGCCGCGTTCAGTTCGGACACCGCCTTGCAGGTGGCGTCCAGCCACTCGCCGTCGGCCCGTTGGAAATGCAGCTCGAACTCGAAGCCCGGCGTCCCGGCGATCGCCGCACCCACCGCGCGGTGGATCATGGCCTGATCGTCGGGGCGGTAGAACTTGATCACCTCGCCCAGGCTGGGCCTGAAGGTTTCCCGGGCGACGCCGTGGATGCGGTAAAGTTCGTCCGACCAGGTGAGCACGCCTGTGATCAGGTCCAGGCGCCAATGGCCGATGGCCGCCATGTGCTCGGCCAGCTCCAGCTGCCGCTGGTTCTCTTCCGCCTGGCGACGTGCGCGGTGCAATTCCAATTCATCGACCACGACCCGGGCCAGGGTGCGCAGCCGGCGCAGGTCGGTTTCCGAGGGGTATGGGCGCGGCTTGGTGTCGATGATGCAGAGGGCACCCAGGTTGTGCCCCTCGGGGGTGGTCAGGACGGCTCCGGCGTAGAAGCGGATGTGGGGCTCGCCGGTGACCAGCGGGTTGCCGGCGAACCGCTCGTCGCGCGATGCGTCCTCGACGACGAAGACGGCGTCCCGCTCCATCTGGACCGCATGCGCGCAGAAGGCGAAATCGCGAGGCGTTTCGTGACCGGTCAACCCCACCTGGGACTTGAACCACTGGCGGTCGACGTCCAGGAGCGTGACGATGGCGATCGGGACGTCGAACAGGTCGGCGGCAAGGCTCGTGAGCCGATCGAAAGCTTCGTCATTCCCGGTGTCCAGGACGCGGTAGTCCATCAGGCTGCGCAGGCGCGCGGTCTCGCTGCCGATGGTCATTTGGATCCGGCCCTCATATCGAGGCCAGGATGCAATCCTAGTCAGGCAGAAGGCTTAACGCAGGCCGAGACATACGACCGCAGGCGCGATCAGGCGGGGGCCAGTTCGCCCGCCAGCGCCCGGTCGATCAGATCGATTGTCCGGTCGATCCCGAAGATCGCCACGAACGAGCCGAAGCGGGGCCCCTGGCTCTGCCCCAGCAACACCTCGTAGAGCGCGGAGAACCACCCGCGCAGGGGCTCGAACCCGGCCGCCTTGCCAACCTCGAACACCTCGTTCTGGATCGCCTCGGCGTCGGCGCCGGCGGGCAGGGCTTGCAGCTTGCCGACCAGGGCTTCCATCGCCGCCCGTTCCTGGTCGCTGGGCGCGCGGAACCGCTTCGAGGGCTTCACGAAGTCCTCGTAGTAGTTGATCGCATAGCCGGCCAGGCGGTCCAGCAGGGGTTCGCTCTCGGGCGTGGCCCCCGGCAGGTAGCGGGCGACGAAGGCCCACAGCAGGTCCTTGGTCGAGGCGTCGGCCGCCGAGACCAGGTTCAACAGCAGCGAGAAGCTGACCGGCGAGCCCTTCTCCGGCGGATGGCCTCGATGGACGTGCCAGGCGGGATTGTCGAGCTGGGCCGAGTTGTCGCCCTCGGCCTTCTTGCGGATCAGGGCGTCCAGCTGCTGGAGGTACTCGTCCGTGGCCTTGGGGATGACATCGAAATAGAGCCGCTTCGCCGACTTGGGCGACTGGTACATGTAGTAGGTCAAGCTCTCGGGGGCGCCGTAGCGCAGCCACTCCTCGATGGTCAGGCCGTTGCCCTTGGACTTCGAGATCTTCTGGTTGTTCTCGTCCATGAACAGCTCGAAGTGAAAAGCCTCCGGCGGCTCCGCGCCCAGCGCTTTCACGATGCGGTTCGAAACCCGGACCGAGTCGACCAGATCCTTGCCGGAGGCTTCGAAGTCGACCTCCAGCGCCGTCCATCGCGCCGCCCAATCGGGCCGCCACTGCAGCTTCACGTGGCCGCCGGTGACCGGAACCTCAGTCAGCGCCCCGTCCTCGTCGGCGAAGGTGATCGTGCCCTTCTCGACGTTGCGTTCCAGGGTCGGCGCCTGGAGCACGCGGCCGCTCTTCGGGCTGATCGGCAGGAAGGGCGAATAGGTGGCGCGCCGTTCCTCGCCCAGCGTCGGCAGCATGATCGCCTGGACGGCGTCGAACCGGGCCAGGATCCGCAGCAGCACCTCGTCGAAGCGCCCGGACCGGTAGGTCTCGGTCGAGGACATGAAGGTGTACTCGAAGCCGAAGCTGTCCAGGAACGCGCGCAGGCGGGCATTGTTGTGCGCGCCGAAGCTCTCGTACTCGCCGAACGGGTCGCGCACGCTGGTGACCGGCTTGTCGCGGTCCTCCTCAAGCATCTCCTTGTTGGGGACGTTCTCGGGGATCTTCCGCAGGCCATCCATGTCGTCGGAGAATACGATCAGCTGGGTCGGGATCGCGTCCTCGGTCAGCGCCCGGAAGGCGTTGCGCACGATGGTGGGCCGCGTGGCCTCGCCGAAGGTCCCCAGATGGGGCAGGCCGGAGGCGCCGTAGCCGCACTGGAAAACCACCGGCTTGGCCAGCGCCGGCAGCGCCTGGACGGCTTCGGCGAACTTGCCCTGAGCGAACAGGACCGCGGCCATGTCACGCTCCGCGTCCGACAGGCGCTGGCGGGTGATGCGGTCCAGCAGCAGGCGCGCCTGTTCGAACGGCCAGCTCTTGGCCTCGCGCGCCCGTTGGGAGAGTCCTTGTAGGTTCTGGCCTTGCAGCATGGCGGCGGCCTAACCCCCCTGGCAGCGCGGCTCAAGCGTAAACGGGCGTCACCGGATCTTCTTGCGTTGGACGCCACCGCCACGAAGCCGCCCAGGATCGCGGGAAATGAAGCCCGCCGGCTTGCGACCGGCCTCGGGTCATAGCCAAGGTGGGTCGATGGATTCCGTACTCTCGTCGCGACGGCGACTCCTCTTCCAGGCCGCGGCGCTGGCGGGCGCCGCGTTGTCGCCCGCCGCCTGGACCAGCGCCGTGGCCCGGACCCGGCTGGCCGACTACCCCTTTCGCGCCGGTATCGCCTCGGGCGAGCCGCTGCCCGACGGCGTGGTCCTCTGGACCCGGCTGGTCACCGATCCGCAGGCGATCGGCAGCGGCATGGGCGCGGCTCCGATCAAGGTCGGCTGGGAGCTCGCCGAGGACGACGGGTTCAGGCGAGTGGTGCGGCATGGCCGGACGCTGGCCGTCCCCGAGGCGGGCCATTCCGTGCATGTGGAGGTGGCGGGGCTCCGGCCCGACCGCCGCTATTGGTATCGCTTCACCGCGGGCGGGCATGTCAGCGCCGTCGGCCGCACGCGCACCTCGCCGGAGCCCGACGCCAAGGTGGACAAGCTGCGGATCGCCTATGGCTCGTGCCAGAAGTACGAGTCCGGCTTCTATTCGGCCCACGCGCACCTGGCCGAGGAGGACCCCGATTTTGTCCTCTTCCTCGGCGACTACATCTACGAGCAGGCGGCGACCCGCGATGGCGTTCGGCTCCATCCGGCCATGCCGGCCCAGGATCTCGCGAGCTATCGGCAGCGCTACGCCTGGTACAAGGCCGACCCAGACCTTCAGGCCGCCCATGCGGCGGCGCCCTGGGTGGTCATGTGGGACGACCACGAGGTGTCAAACGACTACGGCGGCGACCAGGACCGCACCAATCCGCCGGTGGCGCAGTTCCTCGCCAGGCGGGCCGCCGCCTTCCAGGCTTATTACGAGAACATGCCGCTGCGCCGCTCGGTGAAGCCGGTGGGTCCGGACATGCGCCTGTACCGGACGCTGGACTGGGGCCGCCTGGCGCGGGTGGCGATCCTCGACGATCGCCAGTACCGGGCGCATCGCAGCTGTGACGCCCAGTCCAAGGGCAAGCTGATCCCGGCCTCCTGCCCGGAGCGGAGCGATCCGGCGCGGTCCATGCTGGGCGAGCCGCAGGAAAGATGGTTGCAGGACCAGCTTCGCGACACGCCGGCGCGCTGGAACCTGCTTGGCCAGCAGACCCTGGTGAGCGAGACGATCACCCCCGACGGCCGGACCAGCAACGATGGCTGGGACGGCTACGCCCAGACCCGCAAGCGGGTCCTCGAAGGCTGGCGCGACCACAAGGTGTCCAATCCCGTGGTGCTCGGCGGCGACGTGCACAGCTTCTTTGCCGCCGACCTTTCACTGGAGCCGGGCAAGCCGATCGCCAGCGAGTTCGTCGGCGGCTCGATCGCCTCGCTGGGCCGCTCGCGCGAGATCGTGCGCGGCATGATGGCGGTCAATCCGCAGATCAAGTTCGGCGACGGCGACACGCGCGGCTACGGCCTCGTGGAGCTGACCGCCAAGGATTGCGCCGTGACCTTCCGCGCTGTCGAGAGCGCCCTGGTCCCCAAGTCGCCGGTCCGCGACCTCGCCAGGTTCGTCGTCGAAGACGGGGAAGCGGGACTGAAGCGTGCCTGAAGCCAGGGCCCGGAAGCCGCGATGCGCCCAGCCCTACGCCTCGTTCCTCAGCAGGAAGTGCCCGGTCAGGCCGGCGATCGGTTGCGAGCGGCTGTCCTGCCAGGCCTCGACCTGCACGTTGGCGACCCGGCGGCCCACCTTACGCAGGATCGCCCGGGCATAGGTGTCCTGGGCGCGTCCCGACCGCAGATACTCGATGGTGATGTCGATGGTCTTGGGCACCCGGCGCGTGGGCTCGGCCAACGACAGCTGGGCCAGGGCGGTGAGTTCGAGGAAGGCGCCGATGACGCCCCCGTGCAGCGCCGGCAGCATGGGATTGCCGATCAGGTGCTGGCTGAACGGCAGGACCGCCGTCATCTCGTCACCCGCGAGCTCGACCCGCATCCCGAGAAACCGGTTGTACGGCACCCTTTGCAGAAAGGCGTCGAGGCTCTGGATCGCGTTGTCCTCCATCGCCTCAGGATCCCCGCGGCTGGGTGCGTGGATTGAGCATGAAGGCGGCCTGGGCGGTCGCCACCAGGTCGCCCTTGTCCACGTCCCACGCCTGGGCGCGGACGAACCCGATGGTCCGCGTGAGCCGATAGGCATGCGCCTCGGCGGTGATGCCGGTGCGCGGCGCAGCAGGCCGCAGGTAGTCGATGCGCAGATCGAGCGTCGCGATCGGCATCGGCTCGTCGATCGCCGAATTGATGGCCAGGCCGCAGGTGTGGTCGAGCAGCGTCGTCACCACGCCCGAGGCGATGACGCCCGTCTCGGGATCGCCCACCAGTTCCTCGCGCCAGGGCGTCGCCATCACCCCTCGGCCCTTCTCGATCGAAACCAGGGTCATTCCCAGCGCCTGCGACTGGGGCGACATCGCTATTCGCTCAGCTGTGAGCGCGTTCTCGAAATCGGACATGGCTTCGGCGTACGGACTTATGGCCGCGGAAGTCAATCTGTGCGGCCTAGGCGGAGCGTTCTGCCTCACCCTACATTCAATGGCGATGATCCGGCCCCAGGACCTGCTCTGCCCCAAGCCAGAGGGGCTCTACTGTGCCCCCGGCGACTTCTACATCGACCCGGTGCGGCCGGTGGACCGGGCGGTGATCACCCATGGTCACGCCGATCACGCGCGGGCGGGCCACGGCGCGGTGCTGGCGACCCGCGAGACATTGGACATCATGGGCGAGCGCTATGGCCTCGATTTCGCCCAGGCGAAACAGGCGGCGGCCTATGGCGAGGCCGTCGATCGCGATGCCGTGCAGGTCACCCTGGTTCCCGCCGGCCATGTGCTGGGCTCGGCCCAGGCGGTGGTGCGCTGGAAGGGCCTGACCATGGTGGTTTCCGGCGACTACAAGCGCCGCCGCGACCCCACCTGTCCGCCGTTCGAACCCGTGCCGTGCGACGTGTTCATCTCCGAGGCGACCTTCGCCCTGCCGGTATTCCGGCATCCGGACGATCGCGAGGAGATCGCCCGGCTGCTACGCTCGGTCGCCCAGTTCCCCGAGCGCAGCCACATCGTCGGCGCCTATGCGCTGGGCAAGGCGCAGCGGATCGTCCGCCTGCTGCGCGAGGCCGGCTGGGAGCGGACCATTCACGTCCACGGCGCGCTGGAGCGGCTGAACGCCCTCTACGAACGGCACGGCATAGACCTGGGTCCGCTGGCGCCGGCGACCACGGCGAAGAAGGCCGAATTCGCGGGCGAGATCATCATCGCCCCGCCCTCCGCCTTGCAGGACCGCTGGAGCCGCCGCTTCCCCGACCCGGTCGCCGCGTTCGCGTCGGGCTGGATGCAGATCCGGGCGCGGGCGCGGCAGCGGGGCGTGGAGCTGCCACTGGTGATCTCGGACCACGCCGACTGGGACGAGCTGACCGCGACGATCGACGAGCTGCGCCCCGGCGAACTCTGGATCACCCATGGCCGCGAGGAGGCGCTGGCCCGCTGGGCGACCCTGCACGACATCCCGGCCCGGGCGCTGGCGCTGGTGGGCTACGAGGACGAGGCGGGCGACGACTGAATGCGCGCCTTCGCCGAACTGCTGGACCGGCTGTCGCTGACGTCCTCGCGCAACGCCAAGCTGACCATGGTGCGCGACTATCTGCGCGACACGCCGGACCCGGATCGCGGCTGGGCGCTGGCGGCGCTGACCGGCGACCTGACATTCGACGCCGCCAAGCCGGCGTTCATCCGCAAGGCCGTCGAAGAGCGGATGGACCCGCAGCTCTTCTGGTGGAGCTACGACTACGTGGGCGACCTGGCCGAGGCGGTGTCGCTGGTGTGGCCCGCGCGGCCGGGGGCGAACCGCGAACCGGAGTTGGCGGAGGTGGTGGAGGCCCTGCGCACCGCCACGCGGCCCGAGGTCCAGCGACTGATCGAGGGCTGGCTGGACGCCATGCATGAGCCGCGGGAGCGCTGGGCGCTGCTGAAGCTGATGACCGGCGCGTTGCGCGTGGGGATGACGGCGCGGCTGGCCAAGCGGGCGGCGGCCGACATCGGCGGGGTCGATCCGGCCGAGATCGAAGAGCTGTGGCACGCGCTGCACCCGCCCTATGAGGACCTGTTCGCCTGGCTGGAGGGCCGCTCCGACAAGCCGTCGTCCGAGAACCCGGCGCGGTTCCGGCCGGTGATGCTGGCCCAGGCGATCGACGAGGCGGCGGACTTCGCCAAGCTGGACCCCGCCGACTACGCCGCCGAGTGGAAGTGGGACGGCATCCGGGTCCAGGCCGCGCACGAGGGCGGGCTGCGGCGGCTCTACACCCGCACCGGCGACGACATCTCGCGCACCTTCCCCGATGTCCTGGGCGCCCTGGACGATGCGGGGGTGATCGACGGCGAACTGCTGGTGATCCGCGACGGCAAGGTCGCGCCGTTCGCCGACCTGCAGCAGCGCCTGAACCGCAAGGCCGTGGATGCGAAGCTGATGGCCGCCTATCCCGCCGCGATCCGCGCCTACGACATCCTGCAGGACGGGCCGGACGACACCCGCGGCCTGCCGCTGACCGAACGCCGCCGGCGGTTGGAAGCCTTCGTGGCCCGACAGGCCAGCCCGCGCATCGACCTGTCGCCCATCCGCCCCTTCGGGAGCTGGGCCGAGCTCACCCAGCTGCGCGCCCACCCGCCCGAGGGCGACCCGCAAATCGCCGAGGGCCTGATGCTGAAGCGGTGGGACGCGCCCTACACGGCCGGCCGCCCGAAGGGGCCGTGGTTCAAGTGGAAGCGCGACCCGTTCCTCGTCGACGCCGTGCTGATGTACGCCCAGCGCGGGCACGGGAAGCGGTCGAGCTACTACTCGGATTATACCTTCGGGGTCTGGACGCAGGACGCCGTCGGCCAGCGGGTGCTGACCCCGGTGGGCAAGGCCTATTTCGGGTTCACCGACGAGGAGCTGCTGCAAATCGACAAGTTCGTCCGCGACAACACCGTCGAGCGGTTCGGTCCCGTCCGGTCCGTGCTGGCCGAGCCCCACCAGGGCCTGGTGTTCGAAGTGGCCTTCGAGGGGCTGCAACGCTCGACGCGCCACAAGTCGGGCGTGGCCATGCGCTTTCCCCGCATCAACCGCATCCGCTGGGACAAGCCGCCCGGCGAGGCCGACGCGCTGGACGCCCTGGAAAGCCTGCTCGTGCAGATGGAGGGCCGGTGACCGATGCGCGATGTGGGCGCGGAAGCCGTCGATCTGGACTCGCCCGGGCGCTCGCGGCTAGATTCCCGTCCTGGTTCTGCGATCCACGCGCGGACGTGGCAGCGCTTCACGCACCAGATACCCAGCGCCAGGACCATCAAGCATGTCCGTGATCGCCTTCATGCATATCGGCGAGCAGACGCAACTGCCGACCATCATGGTCCGCTCGTTCCGCAGGCATAATCCGGGGATCCGGATCGTTCAGGTGGCCGATCAGGATTCACCGGCCATCGAGGGCGTCGACGATACCGTCCGCTCACCGATGGCCGACGGCAATGTCATGCTTTTCCGGATGCGCTGCTTTGCGGCTTTGGCCACCGAGGAGCCCACTTGGTTTCTCGACACCGACATGCTCTGCAACCGCCCCTTGGAACTGGACGAGGCCGACGTGACGGTTGCGGTTTGTCAGCGCGAATTCGGGACGCAGGCGATCTTCAACCACCGCTTCGGCGGCATGGATCTGTCGGAGTATGAAGGCCGGACCATGGGTTCGATCTATCCATATGTCGGCTGCGCCACCTATGTGAACAGGTCGAACTTCTGGGCCGATTGCCTCCAGGACATGGAGGCGCTCGATCCCAAGTTCTTCAACTGGTACGGCGACCAGGAGGCCATCCGCAACGTGGTCAACTCGAGCCAGCGCCCGGTGGCGATGCTCAGGGAGAGCCTTTATGCGTGCCTGCCGGAACATGCCGGCCAAATGTCCGCTCCGTACATCTTCCACTACAAGGGACAGCGGAAGCGGGTGATGCTGGAACGCGCCGCCGCGGAAGGCCTGCTCTGAGCTCTCGCAGCGGGCGGCCGGACCTTCAACGGGGAAGGTCGGATGCGGGCAATAGGTCTTCCCGCTCCAGGAACGCCCGCAAATCCCCCCCCTCGAACAGCACCCCTCTGATCCCCGCTCGCAGCGCCGCCTCCAGGTCGGACGGCTTGTCGCCGATCAGCAAGGAGGCCTCCCGGTCTATCGGCCAATCCTGGAGGGCCTGCAGGATCATACCGGGGTTCGGCTTGCGCAGCGGCGGGTCGGGGTGGCGGTAGGTTTCCACCGGCGCCTCCGGGTGCTGAGGCGCATGGTAGAAGGCATCGATGCGCGCGCCCGCTGCCGCAAGGTCGGCCTGCATGCGGGCGTGCAGCGCGTGGACGTCGTCCTCTGAATAGTAGCCCCGGCCGACCCCCGACTGGTTGGTCACCACGATCACCAGCCAGCCTGCGTTGTTGAAGGCGGCCACCGTCTCGCGGGCGCCGGGGATCCAGCGGAAGTCTTCCCAGCGATAGACGTAGCCGTGATCCTCGTTGAGCACGCCGTCGCGGTCGAGGAACAGGGCGGGCTTGGCTGCGGGAACGGGCACGGGGCGATCATAGCGGCTACGGCGTGAGGCCGGGTTTCAAAAAGACTGATTCCGGTTCTACGGTCATGGTTGGTTTGCCCGCGAGGTATCTGCTTGGCCGACGTCCTGACGATCGACGACCTGCGCGTCGACTTCGAGACCCACGACGGGGCCGTGAACGCCGTGCGCGGGGTGTCGCTGGCGGTGGCGCGCGGCGAGACCCTGGGCGTGGTGGGCGAGAGCGGTTCGGGCAAGAGCCAGACCTTCATGGCGGTCATGGGCCTGCTGGCGCGCAACGGTGGAACGTCAGGGTCGGCCAGGCTGCATGGCCAGGAGTTGCTGGGGCTGAAGCCGCGCGAGCTGAACCGCATCCGCGGGTCGAGGATGACCATGATCTTCCAGGACCCGCTGACGGCGCTCACCCCCCACGTGCGGGTCGGCGAGCAGATCGCGGAGCCGCTGCGCCTGCACCTGGGGCTGTCGGCGGCGGACGCGAACAGGCGCGCGCTGGAGTGGCTGGGGCATGTCCGCATCCCCGACGCCAGGCAGCGGATGCGGCAGTACCCGCACGAGCTCTCGGGCGGGATGCGCCAGCGGGTGATGATCGCCGCCGCCATGGCGCCCGGCCCCGAACTGCTGATCGCCGACGAACCGACCACCGCGCTGGACGTGACCGTCCAGGCGGAGATCCTGGACCTGATGGCCGAGCTACAGCGGGAGACGGGCGCCGCCCTGGTGCTGATCACCCACGACATGGGCGTGATCGCCCGCCTGGCCGACCGGGTCTGTGTGATGAAGGACGGCGCCTACGTCGAGGAAGGGCCGGTGGCGGACATCTTCCAGCGACCGCAGACGGCCTATACCCGCGCCCTGCTGGCGGCGATCCCGCGGCTGGATCGCCCCGATCGCGGCGGCCGGCCCGAGATCGCGGCGCCGGCGCCCAATGCTCCCGTCGTGGCGGAGGGGCATGACGTGCGGGTCCACTTCCCGATCCGCGACGGCGTCTTGGGCAAGCCGCGGACGCTGCGGGCGGTGGACGGCGTCTCGTTCGCCGTTCGCGAGGGCGAGACCCTGGGGATCGTCGGCGAAAGCGGCTCCGGCAAGTCGACCCTGGCCAGGGCGGTGCTCAGTCTTCTGCCCGCCACCTCCGGCGCCGTGACCCTGATGGGTCGCGATCTCACCCACGCCGACCAGGAAACCATGCGGGCGGCGCGCAAGGACCTGCAGATCGTCTTCCAGGATCCCTTGGCCAGCCTGGACCCGCGGATGACCGTCGGCACGTCCATCGCCGAGCCCCTGACGGTGTTCCGGCCAGGGGTCGGACGGGCCGAGCGCGAGGCCGAAGTCAGGGCGATGATGGCGCGCGTCGAGCTCGATCCGGCGCTGATCAACCGCTATCCGCACGAGTTGTCGGGCGGCCAGAACCAGCGGGTCGGCATCGCCCGCGCCATGATCCTGAAGCCGAAACTGGTGATCTGCGACGAGGCGGTGTCGGCGCTCGACGTCTCCATCCGCGCCCAGATCATCGACCTGCTGATCCAGCTGCAGAAGGAGATGGGGCTGGCGATGATCTTCATCAGCCACGACCTGGCGGTGGTGCGCGAGATCAGCCATCGGGTGCTGGTGTTGTACCTCGGCCGGGCCATGGAGCTGGCCGACCGCGACCGCATCTGGCAGGCGCCGCAGCACCCCTATACCAAGGCCCTGCTGTCGGCCGCGCCGATCCCGGACCCCGCCGTCGAACGCACCCGCCAACGCCTGAAGCTGACCGGCGAGCC
>DASVNS010000267.1:0-4636 GCA_036383735.1 Phenylobacterium sp.
CATGAGGTCCGAACTATCGTCCTGTCGTTGACGGGGAAAGCCGCCGTCGCATACCTAGGGCCGCGTCGCCCCTCCGCCAAGGCAGGGCGGCATTGAGGTTCCAAAGAGATGGCTCGCACCGTTCGCAACAAGCTCGCCGCCCAGGCCCGTCCGGAACCGATGCCGGCCCCGCCGGCGCTGACGCCGGACCTGCCCGCGCCCGAGGTGATCGTGGTGCGCACGGGCCGTATCGCCTGCGACGGCGTCGGCGGCGCCCTGGGCCACCCGCGCGTCTGGCTGGAGATGGGCGAGGCCGCCTTCGTCGAATGCCCCTATTGCGACCGCCGCTTCGTGCTCGCCGCCGGCTCGGAAGGGCCCGAGGACGAATACCTCGCCCCCGGCGTCTACGAAGGCCCGCACGGGCACTGACGGGCCGCAATTCCTCCCCCGTTCCGGGGGAGGTGTCGCCGCAGGCGACGGAGGGGGCTTCCACTCAGAACGTTGGACGGCATGTCGGATGCCGCATCGGCAGAATGGCCCGCGTTCCGAGGGGAAGCCCCCTCAGTCGGCATTCGCCGACAGCTCCCCCGAAGGGGAGCGACTTCCCCCTTAAACCCGCAGCGGCATCAGGATGTACTGCACGTCCGCGTCGCCCGGATCGAGCACCAGGGCCGGATCGTTGGGGCCGCCGAAGCGGAGCTCCATGCTGCCGCCCGAGATCTGGTCGGTGATGTCCAGCAGGTAGCGGGCGTTGAACGACAGCTCGAAGGGCTCGCCGTCGTAGTCGATCTCGAGCTCTTCGACCGCCTGGCCGGCTTCCATGTTGCGGACGGTCAGGACCACCCGGCCGGCGTCGATGGCCATGCGCACCGAGCGGCTCTTTTCGGCCGAGATGGTCGCCACGCGGTCGACCGCCTGGGCGAACAGCTTGGCGTCGACCATCACCGTGCGGTTGTTGTCCTTGGGGATGACGCGGGCGTAGTCGGGGAAGTTGCCGTCGATGACCTTGGAGGTGAGCGCCGCGCCGCTCATCTCCAGCCGCACCTTCTGGGGGCTGACCTGCAGGGCCACGGTCTCGCCCGCATCGTCCAGCAGGCGGCGGAGTTCGCCGATGGTCTTGCGGGGCACGATGACCCCGGGCGTCCCGGCCGAGCCCTCCGGCGCCGCCATGTCGGCGAGGGCCAGGCGCGAGCCGTCGGTGGCCACGGCCCGCAGGCGGGGCCGGCCGTCGATGATCACCGTGTGCACATAGAGGCCGTTCAGGTAGTAGCGCGTCTCTTCGGCCGAGATGGCGAAGCGCGTCTTGTCGATCAGGCGGATGAGGTCGCCCACGTCCACCTGCATCTGCCCCGCAAATCCGTCGGCGGACATCACCGGGAAATCGCCGGCCGGCAGGACCGGCAGGTTGAACCGCGAACGCCCGGCGGCCACGGTGAGGCGCGGATCGTCGCCGGTGAAACTCAGCGAGACGTCGGCGCCGTCGGGCAGCTTGCGAACGATCTCGTACAGGGTATGGGCCGGCGCGGTGATCTGGCCGGGCTGGTCCACCTGGGCCAGGGCCTCGTCGATGATCTCGAGGTCCAGGTCCGTGGCCGAGAACGTCAGCCGGTCACGCTCGGCCGACAGCAGCACGTTGGACAGGATCGGAATCGTGTTCCGCCGTTCGACGGCGCTCTGCACGTGGCCCAGCGCGCGGAGCAGCGCGGCGCGTTCGATCGTCAGCTTCATGTCGGTCCCGGCTCGCCAATCGCGCGCCTCCGGCGAATCAGCCGTGTCGGCGCGCGCCCCGAAAGGAGGGGACTTGGGACATTAGCGAAATCGTAAGGCTGGGAAAGAGCGTGGCCGCGTCACCCACAGCAAAACACCGCCGGGGGCGCCAAGCGTCAGGCCCGCGTGTCGACGGAGCCGCCCTGGTCGTCATCCTCGTTGGCCGCGTAGGGGTTGGCTCCGCCCTCGGCCTTTGGCGCCGCCGCGGCCTTGGCCGCCACCACGACCATGGCGGGACGCACCAGCCGGCCCAGCAGCTCGTAGCCGGCCTGCAGCACCTGGATCACGCCGCCCGGCTCGACGTCGATTCCCGGCTGTTCCATCACCGCCTGGTGCTTGTGGGGATCGAACTTGTCCCCCTTGGCCGGGTCGATCTTCTTCAGGCCGTTGTTTTCGAAGGCGCTTTGCAGCGCCTTGGCGGTCATCTCCACGCCGACCACGAAGTTCTTGGCCGGCCCCTCCACATCGGCGGGGACCGAAACCAGGGCGCGATCGAAATTGTCCGCCACGGCCAGCAGGTCGCGCGCGAACTTGGTGATGGCGTAGGCGCGCGCGTCGTTCATCTCGCGCTCGGCCCGGCGTTTGACGTTCTCGGCGTCCGCGGCGTAGCGCAGCACCTGTTCCTTCAGCGCCTGGATCTCGGCCAGCAGCGCGGGGGCGTCGATATCCGTGCCGTCCTCGGGTTCGAAATCGGCGGGCGTGTTGTCTTCGGACATAGCTCTCGTCGTATCCCTAAGTGTTCATCACCTGGCCAAGCACGCGGGCGGTGTAGTCCACCAGCGGAATGATCCGCGCATAGTTCAGTCGGGCCGGGCCGATCACCCCGATCGCGCCCACGACCTTCTGTGCGCCCGTCATATAGGGCGCCGCGATCACAGCGGAACCCGAAAGGGAGAAGAGTCGCGTTTCCGCGCCGATGAAGATCCGCACGCCCTCGCCGTCGCGCACGCCGTCCAGCAGCTGGATCAGCTGCTCCTTCTGCTCCAGGTCCTCGAACAGCGAGCGGACCCGCTCCAGGTCCTCCAGCGCGTCGCGGTCCTCCAGCAGATTGGCGCGGCCCCGCACGATCAGCGCCCGCTCCTCGGCCTCGCCGCCGCCCCAGGCCGCCAGCCCATCCTCCACCAGCTTGGCGGCGGTGGAGTCCAGCTCCTTCCGCGCCAGGTCGAGCTCGGAGCGCAGGTCGGACTTTGCTTCCGTCAGGGTGCGGCCGCGCATCCGCGCGTTGAGGAAGTTGGAGGCTTGCTGAAGGGCCGAGGGCGTCACGCCCGCCGGCAGCCGGATCAGCCGGTTCTCCACGGCGCCGTCGTCGAACACCATGATCGCCAGGGTGCGGTCGCCCGAGAGCTGCACGAACTCCACATGGGTCACGCCGGCGTCGCGCATCGGCGTCACCACGATCCCCGCCCCGCCGGCCAGGCCGGAGAGGATCTTCGAGGCCTCGTTCATCGCGTCCTCGTAATTGCCGCCGTGCGCCATGAGCCGCGCCTCGATGCTCCGCCGCTCCTCGTCGCCGACGTCGCCCACTTCCATCAGCCCATCGACGAACAGTCGCAGCCCCGCATGGGTCGGCAGCCGGCCGGCGCTGACATGCGCCGCGCCCAGCAGCCCGAGTTGCGTCAGGTCCTGCATGGTGTTGCGGATCGAAGCCGGCGACAGCGAGACGCCCCCCTTGGAGAGGGTGCGCGACCCGACGGGCTCGCCCGTCTCCAGGTAGCTCTCCACGATTCGGCGGAAGATCTCCCGGGCGCGGGAGTCCATGTCGGTGAGCGTAGGCCCATGCGAAAATGGGGATGGAGGCACGGCGATTCTCAGCGGCCTCTCTGGAGCATGGACGGCATCATCGCGATCTAGGATAAGCGCGACCCCAACCGGCGCAAGCCGCACCCGAAAGTCCCTCGCACATGCGCCCCTCCGAACGCACCCCCGATCTGCTGCGCCCGATCACGCTGGAGACAGGGGTCACCCGCTATGCGGAGGGTTCGTGCCTGATCACCGCAGGGCACACCAAGGTGCTGGTGACCGCCAGCCTGGAGGAAGGCGTGCCGGGCTTCCTGCGCGGCAAGGGCCAGGGCTGGGTGACCGCCGAATACGGCATGCTGCCGCGCGCCACCCACACGCGGGGTCGTCGGGAAGCGGCCCAGGGCAAACAGTCGGGCCGCAGCCAGGAGATCCAGCGGCTGATCGGCCGCTCCCTGCGGGCGGTGGTCGACCTGAAGGCGCTCGGCGAGCGGCAGATCACCATCGACTGCGACGTGCTGCAGGCGGACGGCGGCACCCGCACCGCCTCGATCACCGGCGCCTGGGTGGCGCTGCGGCTCGCCACCAAATACCTGCTGAACGAGGGCGTCATCACCACCGACCCGATCCTCGACCAGGTGGCGGCGGTGAGCTGCGGAATCTTCACCGGCACACCGGTGCTGGACCTCGACTACGAAGAGGATTCCAACGCCGAAGCCGACGCCAATTTCGTGCTGACCGGCGCCGGCGACATCGTCGAGATCCAGGCGACGGGCGAGAAGCGCGGCTTCAGCCAGGCGGAATTCGAGGCCCTGTTCTCCCTGGCGCGCAAGGGGATCGGCGAACTCTGCGTGCTGCAGCGGGCCGCGACCGCCTAGTACGTCCCCACAGGATTTGATGGGTCGAACGACGCGGTTCGCGCCGCCGGGGAAGGCGGCCCCGCGCCGCAGGCGCTGTCGCAGAACAAGACGACCGCCAAGCCACCAAGACCGCCAAGGGGCCTGCGCGAGCGGCGCCGGCAGCGGATGGCTGGGCGTGCTTGGCGTCCTTGGCGGCTTGGTGTCGAAATCGAGCGCCTGCGGCGCAGCGCGGCGCCGGTCAGGCCGAGCTTTGCACGGTGGGGGCGGCGGGCGGCGCCTCGTCCGCCCAGCGG
>DASVNS010000268.1:0-16868 GCA_036383735.1 Phenylobacterium sp.
CCCCGGCGTGCTGCAGGCCCTGATCGACGCCGCGCCGGTGGGCGCCCAGATCGTCGTGGCCGGCGTCTGCATGGAAACCGACAAGATCGAGCCGTCCATCGCCGTCGCCAAGGAGATCGAGCTCACCTTCGTATTCTACTACACCCCGGCGGAGTTCGCGCTGACGCTGCGCCAGATCTCCGAGGGAATCATCGATGTCTCCCAACTGGTCACAGGCAAGGTCGGCCTCGAGGGTGTCGCCGACGCCTTCGTGGCGCTCGCCGATCCCGAAGCCCATGTGAAGGTGCTCGTGACCCCCAACGGCTGATGGGACGCGCTTGCGCTCTGTTGCAGCCGAGACACTTGCCCGAACGCCGACCGGGGTATTCAACTGACGGGCTTTTCCGGCCGCCCTCTAGGGAACAGATTCCATGCAACGCATCGCCCTGACTGTCGCGCTCGCCCTGGTGGCCACGCCCGCCTTGGCCGCCCTCAAGGCTGGCGATAAGGCTCCGGCTTTTACCGCACCGGGCTACCTGGCCGGCGCTCCCGTTCAGCTGTCGCTGGCCGCGAGCCTGAAGAAGGGGCCCGTCGTGCTCTATTTCTTCCCCGCGGCGCACACCAAGGGCTGCAACCTTGAGGCCCACCTGTTCTCCGAGGCCGCGGACCAGTTCAAGGCGCAGAAGGCCACCGTCATCGGCATCACCGCCGGCAACCTCGACCAGCTCTCGGATTTCTCAAAGGAAACCGAGCACTGCGGCGGGAAGTTCGCGGTAGGGGCCGATCCTGGCGCGGCGATCGCCAAGAAGTACGAAGCGGTGCTGGCCATGAAGCCCGACTGGTCGGACCGCACCTCCTACGTGATCGCGCCCAACGGCACGATCCTGCACGCCTACTCCAAGCTGGACCCCAGCGACCACGTCTCCGAGACGCTGAACGCGGTGAAGGCATACAACGCGAAGAAGTAACCGCGCGCCACCGTGCCGTCCCCCTTGCGGCAGGGGGAAAAGCCCTTGCTTGCGCGAGGGTTTTCGCCTATTTGCCCGCCTCTTCACGGAAGGCGGTCCCTCGCGAAATCGCTCGCGGCCTGGGATCCATCGTATCCAGCGGACTTCCGCCGCCGGACGCGCCGCCCTCCACAACGGAAGAAGGAAAGCATGGCGCTCTACGAGCACGTCGTTATTTCGCGGCAGGATATCTCGCCGCAACAAGCCGAAGCCCTCAACGATCAGCTGAAGCACCTCATCGAGGAAGGCGGCGGCAACGTCGCGAAGATCGAGTACTGGGGCCTTCGCAACCTCACCTATCGGATCAAGAAAAACCGCAAGGGTCACTATTCCCTGCTGGCGATCGACGCCCCGGCCGACATCGTCAAGGAAATGGAACGCCTGCTGTCGATCAACGAAGACGTGCTGCGCTACATGACCGTGCGCGTCGAAGAGCTCGACCTTGAGCTCTCGCCGATCCTCGCCCGCCGCGATCGCGACCGCGAACGCCGCGACGACGTCCCACAATTTTAAGAAAGGGAGGATCCTCAGATGACTGACGAAACCTCCGCCGCCGCTCCGGCCGCCGGCGCCGCTGCGGGTGGCGCGCGCCGCCCGTTCTTCCGCCGCCGCAAGGTCTGCCCGTTCTCCGGCGCCAACGCTCCGAAGATCGACTACAAGGACGTGAAGCTGCTGCAGCGCTACGTCTCCGAACGCGGCAAGATCGTGCCCTCGCGCATCACCGCGGTGTCGGCCAAGAAGCAACGCGAGCTGGCCAAGGCCATCAAGCGCGCTCGCTTCCTGGCTCTGCTCCCCTACGTCGTGAAGTAAGGGAGAGGCACAGATGAAAGTCATTCTACTCGAACGGCTGGAAGGCTGGGGCGCCCTCGGCGACGTGGTCAGCGTCAAGGACGGCTTCGCCCGTAACTTCCTGCTGCCCCGCCAGAAGGCGCTCCGCGCCAACGCCGCGAACCTGAAGGTCTTCGACGCCCAGCGCGCCGAGATCGAGGTGCGCAACGCCAAGACCAAGGAGGCCGCTGGCCAAGCTGGTGAGAAGCTGGACGGCACGTCCTACATCATGATCCGTCAGGCGGGCGAGAGCGGCCAGCTCTACGGCTCGGTGGCAGGTCGCGACGTGGCCGATGCGGTCAACGCCGGCGGTGGCAAGATCGAGCGTTCCATGGTCGTGCTGGACAAGCCGATCAAGACGCTCGGCATGCACGATGTGAAGGTGCGCCTGCACCCGGAAGTGACGGTCACCGTCACCCTGAACATCGCGCGCAGCCAGGACGAGGCCGAGCGCCAAGCCCGCGGCGAGAACGTGATCAACGCCCAGTTCGAAGAGGAACGCGAAGCGGCCGACCAGGCCGCCGCCGACCTGCTCGAGGGCGGCGCGGGCTCTCACGAGGCCTTCGGCGAAGGCTGATTTCGGCACGCGGTCGAAAGATCAGGCGGCGCGGAACTTCGGTTCCGCGCCGTTTTCTTTGGGCGCGTAGCCGACCGGATGACGTCCGTTCCTGACGCAGCGGTGCGGGACTTTTCCGCGCCGATGTCCGCTACGGCGAAGCGTCACAGTCGAGCTTTGTCCACAGGCCGGAAAACGTGTGTGGACAGTCTGCGAATGTGTCACGCGGCGCTGTGCTCTGAACCGCTCCGATGGTTATCCGTAGCACCATGGCACTCGTTCCGGCGCTCGACCTCAGACCCGTCTCGAACGACATGACGATCGCGCACGCGCCATCCAATGTCGAAGCCGAGCAGGCGCTGCTGGGCGCCTTGCTCTACGACAACGCGGCGTTCGAGCGACTGGGAGACCATTTGCAGGCTCAGCACTTCTACGAGCCCTTCCATCAGCGGCTGTTCCAGGCGATCTCGACCAACATCCGCAAGGGTCAACTGGCCGAGCCGATCCTGCTGGCCGAGCAGTTCAGCCGCGACCCCGCGTTCGAGGAACTGGGCGGCGTCCGCTACCTGGCCGACCTGGTGGACCGCGCGCCGCCGGCGGCCAACGCGCCCGACTATGCCAATGCGGTCTACGACCTGGCGCTGCGACGCGACCTGATCCGCATCGGCGGCGACATCACCACGACGGCCCAGCAAGGCGACGCCGAACTGGACGCCCGCGACCAGATCGAGGCCGCCGAACAGCAACTTTACCAGCTGGCCGAGACCGGCGGCGTCTCCTCGGGCTTCGTCAACTTCGCCGACGCGCTGCGCGGCGCCGTCGCCATGGCCGCCGAGGCCCACAGTCGCGACGGCGGCCTGGCCGGGCTGTCCACCGGACTGATCGACCTGGATCAGAAGATCGGCGGCATGCACCCCTCTGACCTGCTGATCCTGGCCGCCCGCCCCTCCATGGGAAAGACGTCACTGGCCTGCAACATCGCGTTCGACGTGGCCCGCAACTACGCCTGGGAGCCGCAGCCGGACGGGTCGAAGAAGACGGTTCGCGGCGGCGTGGTGGCCTTTTTCTCGCTGGAAATGTCGGCCGAGCAGCTGGCCATGCGCCTGCTGGCCGAAGCGTCGGGCGTGTCGGGTGACCGGCTGCGCAAGGGCGAGATCGACGCGATGGAGTTCGGGCGCATCCGCGACGCCGCCCTCGAGATCCAGGAAGCGCCCCTCTACATCGACGCCACTGGCGGCATCACCCTGGCCAAGCTGGTCGCCCGCGCGCGCCGCCTCAAGCGGATGGTGGGGCTGGATCTGGTGATCGTCGACTACCTGCAGCTCATCACCACGGGTTCCGGAGGGCCGGACAACCGGGTGCAGGAAGTCTCGATGATCACCCAGGGTCTCAAGGCCTTGGCAAAGGAACTTAACCTTCCGGTCCTGGCGCTCAGCCAGCTCAGCCGTCAGGTCGAAAACCGCGAGGACAAGAAGCCCCAGCTTTCCGACCTGCGGGAGTCCGGCTCGATCGAGCAGGACGCCGACATGGTGATGTTCGTCTACCGCGAGAGCTATTACCTCTCGCGCCTGGAGCCGCGCGAAGGCACGCCGGAACACTTCACCTGGCAGGAGCAGGTCGATCAGGTGAAGGGGCTCGCCGAAATCATCATCGGAAAGCAGCGGCACGGTCCCATCGGCACCGTGAAACTGAGCTTCAACGAAGACCTGACCAAGTTCGGCAACCTGGCGCGTGACAGCAGCCGCTACGATCCGCACTAAGGTTCGATGACCTCACCTGACCGCGCGCGCCTGACGATCGATCTCGACGCGCTGGCCCACAACCGTGCGGCGGTGGCCGGGGAAGCTGCGGGGGCGGAGCTGGCCGCCGTCGTGAAGTCGGACGGCTACGGCCTGGGCGCCGGCCCCGTCGCCCGGCGGCTCCATGCGGAAGGGACGCGCAGCTTCTTCGTGGCCCGGATCGCCGAGGGCGAGGACCTGCGGACCGAGTTGGCCGCGCGCGAGGCCACGATCTACGTCCTTGATGGGCTGTTACCCGGCGCGGCCGATCGGTTGGCCGCCGCCCGGCTGACGCCGGTCATCTCCACCCTGCCCCAGGCGCATGCCGCCATCGCGCGCGCCGCCGCGCTCGGGCGCTACGAGGTCGCGCTACAGATCGACACCGGTATGAACCGCCAGGGCCTAACGGTAGAAGAGGCGCATGCCCTGGCGCGCGCGCCTGGCGGCCTGCGCACCCTCGACGTTCCGCTGTTGGTCAGCCACCTGGGTTCGGCCACCGATCCCACCGAAATGCGCAACGCGCAGCAACTGGCCCGTTTCCGCGAAGTTCGCAGCCTGTTTCCCGAATGCCGCGCCAGCCTAGCCGCCTCCGCGGGCGCGTTCCTCGGAATCGACTATCGCTATGACATGGTCCGCGCCGGGATCAGCCTGTTCGGCGGCGGTCCGGAGGAACGCCCCGATCCGCGGCTGAGAGCGGTGGCGAGCCTGACCGCGCCCGTGCTCGATATCCGCAACCTGCGGCCCGGCGACCGGGTGGGCTATGGCGCCGGCTATACGGCCGACCGCCCGATGCGCGTCGCCGTCGTGGCGGCGGGTTATGCCGACGGGGTGATCCGCGCCACCATGGGCAGGGGCTATGCCTGGGCGTCCGGCGCGCGCCGCCCGTTGCTGGCGGTGAACATGGACCTGACGGTGATCGAGGTGGGGGACGCGCCCCTCGCGCCCGGCGATCTCGTGGAACTGCTGGGTCCGAACGCCTTGCTCGACGACCTCGCCGCCGCGGCCGGCACCGTGGCGCACGAGGTTCTGGTCCGTCTCAGCGCGCGGGCGGAACGAACCTACCTGGGCGCGTAGGACGCAGAGAGCGGACCGCCCAATTCGGCCGCCTTGGCCGTGACCACGCCTCGCAGCGTGACCAGGACGAGGAGCGCGACCAGCACGGCGGCATAGGCCGGCAGCCGGCGGGCCTCCGGCACGCCCATCATCTTGGGCAGCCCGACGTAGAGCAGGCACAGGCTGTAGAGCCCGGCCAGGATGCCCACGGATATGCCAAGGCTGGGGTAGAGCTCGGACAGGCCGCCCAGCCAACTCGCCGTCGCGGCGTAGACCACCAGGTTCAAGGCCGCCTCGCGGCCCCGCACCCCGCCGAAGGCCGGGGCGACCAGATCGACGAACAGGGCGAGCAGCCACGCCCCCAGAAGCGTCGAGGCGAAATTGACCGCCGCCCCCAGCGCCAAGCCGAGGACGCTCATGCGGACGCCGATGTTGGCGATGTTGAAACCGAAGGCCAGGACGCCGACCGCGCCGCACACGGACGGAATGGCGGCCAGGGGCAGCGCATGCCGCAGGAACAGCGGACGAACCGGCGTGGGCGCCCATGCGATGCGATCCCAACCGCGGCCGGGGCTCAACAGCAAGTTGACGGCGCGCGAAACTCCGCCGGCTCCAGGCGCCACGTCCATTCCGCTCTCCAACGCTACTGGCCGGGGCCTAGCTTGCCTCGGCGAGTCCTTCCAGCCGGGCCGCAACTATGTCCGGGGCGCGGGTTCAAGGGCTTGTCCTCACATTCCGCCACGGCATCCGAGCGTATCCCAGCATCACGTGACGGCAACCCACCGCACAGACCCGCACGCGCGGGTGGGCTAGACTTGGGTCCATTCGAATCAGGAGCCCCCATGGCCCGCGACGGCGCCGTCTATGCCTGTCAGTCTTGCGGGGCTGTGCAGACCCGCTGGTCGGGCCAATGCCCGGCGTGCGGGACCTGGAACACCCTGGTCGAGGAACTGACCAGTCGCCCGCCCGGCGCGCTCAAGCCCAGCAAGGCCACAAAGAGCCGACACCTGGCGTTCGAGGGCCTGGACGAGTCCACCACCGCCCCGCCGCGCATCGCCACCGGCGTCGGCGAATGGGACCGGGTCTGCGGCGGCGGCGTCGTACCGGGCTCAGCGATCCTGGTGGGAGGCGATCCTGGGGTCGGCAAGTCGACCCTGCTGCTGCAGGTCGCCGCCGAGGCCGCGCGGCGCGGCCAGCGCTGCGCCTACATCTCCGGCGAGGAGGCCATCGAGCAGGTTCGCGGGCGCGCCCAGCGCATGGGGCTGGCCGACGCGCCGGTGAAGCTGGCCGCCGAGACCTCGCTGCGGGCCATCCTGGACGGGCTGAAGGCCGAGCCGTTCGACCTGGTGGTGATCGACTCCATCCAGACCATGTGGAGCGACGCGCACGAAGCCGCCCCCGGGTCGGTGACCCAGGTCCGCGCCGCCGCCGGCGAACTGGTGCGACTGGCCAAGAAACGCGGCCTGGCCGTCATCCTGGTCGGTCACGTGACCAAGGACGGCGCGATCGCCGGGCCACGCGTGGTCGAGCACATGGTCGACGCCGTGTTCGCCTTCGAAGGCGAGCGGGGCTATCCGTTCCGCATCCTGCGGGGCGCCAAGAACCGCTTCGGCGCGACCGATGAGATCGGCGTGTTCGAGATGGGCGACCGTGGCCTCGCCGAGGTGAAGAACCCGTCCGCGTTGTTCCTCAACACCTCGGGCGAACGCGCGGCCGGCGCCGCCGTCTTTGCCGGCATCGAGGGGTCGCGGCCGGTGTTGGTGGAGATCCAGGCGTTGGTGGCGCCTTCGGCCTATGGCACGCCACGGCGCGCCGTGGTCGGCTGGGACAGCGGACGGCTCGCCATGATCCTGGCCGTGCTCGAGGCCCGCTGCGGGCTGGGGTTCGGGGACAAGGATGTCTATCTGAACGTCGCCGGCGGCCTGCGGATTTCGGAGCCTGCCGCCGATCTCGCCGCCGCCGCCGCCCTCGCCTCCTCGGCTTTCGACACAGCCCTGCCGCAGGACTGCGTGGTGTTCGGCGAGATCAGCCTGTCGGGCGAGGTCCGCCCCGTCAGCCGCATGGACAGCCGGTTGAAGGAGGCCGCCAAGCTGGGCTTCCGCCGCGCCCTCGGCCCCGCCGACCTCGACAACCCGGGCATGCCCTACACGGGCGCGAGCCGCCTGGGGGACGCGATCCAACGGATCCATGACGCGGCTTGGGCGCAGCCGGCATGACCCAGTTCGACCTGCTCGTCCTGGGCCTGCTCGGCGTCTCCGCCGCCGTCGGCTTCATCCGCGGCGCGGTGCGCGAGGTGTTCGCCCTCATCGCCCTGATGGTGGCGGCCGCCCTGGCCATCTTCGGCCTGCCGGTGTTCGGCCCAATCTTCCGCGGCGTGCTTCCGCCAGGCTGGCTGGGGACGGTGGCGGCGCTGGTGGTGGTGTTCGGCGTGGCGTTCATCGCCCTGCGTCTGATCGGCGCAGGCATCGCCAGGCAGGTGCAGAGCACACATATGCTGGGCTTCCTCGACCGCTCGCTTGGCCTGCTGATCGGCCTGGGCCGCGGCCTCATCGTCCTGGGCGCCCTCTACCTGATGTTCAACGCCGCGACCCCTGAAGACCTGCGGCCCAGGTGGATCACGGGCGCCCGCACGTGGCCGATCGCCAGCAACATGGGCAGGTTGTTGGAACGCCTGGCGCCGCAAGGCCTGGACGTGGCGGGACGTCTGAAACCGGCTTTCGAGCGCGCCCTGGGCGACGGGTCGCGTGACAGATCGGCGACAGAGGGGTACGAGGCGCGCGAACTCACAGACACCGACCGCCCGGAGCGATCCCGATGAGCCATGCGCATGAGCGTTGGTCCCCCCCGGCGCGCGACCCCGACGACGACAGCCCGCGCCTCGAATGCGGGGTTTTCGGGATCTTCGATGTCCCGGAGGCGTCGGGCATCACGGCGCTGGGGCTCCACGCCCTGCAACACCGCGGCCAGGAGGCCTGCGGCATCGCCTCGTTCGACGGGCAGCGCTACCACACCGAGCGGCACATGGGGTACGTCGCCGAGGCCTTCGGGGGCGGCGATCTCGGCAAGCGCCTGCCGGGTCACGTCGCCATCGGCCACACGCGCTATTCGACCGCGGGCGGCAGCTTCATCCGCAATGTCCAGCCGATGTTCGCAGACCTCGCGGCCGGCGGCATCGCCCTCGCCCACAACGGCAACCTGACCAACTTCCTGACCCTGCGCGAGCAGCTGGTCCAGGAAGGCGCCATCTTCCAATCGACCTCGGACAGCGAGGCGATCCTGCACCTGATCGCCCGCTCTCGGCAGCCCAAGTTCATCGAGCGGTTCACCGAAGCGCTGCAACAGATCGAGGGCGGCTACGCCCTGGTCGCCATCACCAACAAGAAGATGATCGGCGTGCGCGATCCGCTGGGCATCCGCCCGCTGGTGCTAGGCGACCTGAACGGCAAGTCGGTGCTGGCGTCCGAGACCTGCGCTCTCGACATGATCGGGGCCAAGTTCGTCCGCGACGTCGAGCACGGCGAGATGGTGGTGATCGACGAGAAGGGCCTGCGCAGCTTCCGCCCCTTCCCCGCGTCCCAGGCCCGGCCCTGCATCTTCGAATACGTCTATTTCGCCCGCCCGGACTCGGTCGTGAACGGGCAGTCGGTCTACGAGGTCCGCAAGCGCATGGGCCGCCGTCTGGCCCAGGAAACGCCCGCCGATATCGATGTGGTCGTTCCGGTTCCCGACTCCGGGGTTCCCGCCGCGCTGGGCTTCGCGCAGGAAGCCGGCGTGCCGTTCGAGATGGGCATCATCCGCAACCACTACGTCGGCCGCACCTTCATCCAGCCGACGCAGGGGGAGCGCGAGCTGGGCGTGCGCATGAAGCTGGCCCCGAACCGCGCGGTGCTGGCCGGCAAGAAGGTGCTGTTGGTGGACGACTCCATCGTGCGCGGCACCAATTCCGTGCGGGTGGTGAAGATGGTCCGCGAGGCCGGCGCCGCCGAGGTCCACCTGCGATCCGCCTCGCCGCCGATCCAGTGGCCGGACTACTACGGCATCGACATGCCCGACCGCGACAAGCTGCTGGCCGCGAACCACTCGGTGGAAGAAATCGCCAAGATCCTGAACGTCGATTCGATGGGCTACCTGTCCGTCGAAGGGCTCTACTGGGCCATGGGCGCGGTCCGAAACGCCGCCCAACCCCAATTCACCGACCACTATTTCACCGGCGAATACCCGACCCGCCTGCTCGACCGGGAGATCGCGCTGGGCCGCAACGAACTGGTGGAGCGCCAACTCTCGTTCCTGGTCGACGCGTGAGCCTGGGCTGGCGGGCCCGCTTCAAGCCCGACTGGTACCTTGTCCTCATCCTGCTCATGGCCGCCGCCGCCGCGGTTGTGCCGGCGCGTGGCGAGGTCGGCGTCTGGCTGGGTTGGCTGACCAAAGCCGCCATCGCGATGGTCTTCTTCCTGCACGGGGCGCGACTGTCCCGCGAGGCGGTGATCGGCGGCCTGACGCATTGGCGACTGCACCTGCTGGTCCTGGTGTCCACGTTCGCGCTGTTCCCGCTGCTGACCTTGGGGCTCACCACCCTGCCCGGCTGGCTCTCGCCGCCGGAACTCGCCACCGGCCTGATCTTCCTGGGCTGCCTGCCATCGACCATCCAGAGTTCCATCGCCTTCGTGAGTGTGGCGCGCGGCAACGTCCCGGCGGCTGTCGCCGCGGCCTCGGCCTCCAACCTGCTGGGCGTCTTCCTGACGCCGCTCCTGGTCAGCGTCCTGCTGCACGCCCAGGGCGGGGTCAGCGCTTCGTCGTTCTGGGCCATCGTGGCGCAGTTGCTGGTCCCCTTCGTGGCTGGGCAGGCGTTGCGGCCGTGGATCGGGCAATGGGTCAAGGCTCACAACCCGGTGCTGTCGAAACTGGACCGCGGGTCCATCCTGCTGGTGGTCTACACGGCGTTTTCGGCCGCGGTGGTCGCTGGGGTCTGGAGCACGCTTTCCATGCTCGACCTCGCGCGGCTGCTGGCGATCTGCCTGGTCCTGCTCGGCCTGGCGCTGGCGCTGACCGCCGGCGCGGCGCGCGCGTTCGGTTTCTCCAAGGCCGACGAGATCGCCATCGTCTTCTGCGGCTCGAAGAAGTCCCTGGCCAGCGGAGCGCCCATGGCCGCGGCCATGTTTTCACCAGCCGTGGCGGGCGTCGTCCTGATCCCGCTGATGATCTTTCATCAGGTCCAGCTGATGGCCTGTGCGGCCATCGCCCAGCGCTACGCCGAGCAGCCTGACATGGAAGCGCAAAGCGTCTAGAGAGCCGCCCCATGTCCGACCTGCCTCTGAAAGACCGCATCGCCCTCGTCACCGGCGCCAGCCGGGGGATCGGCAAGGCCGCCGCCCTGGCGCTGGCCGGCGCCGGCGCGCACGTCGTCGCAGTTGCCCGGACGCCTGGGGCCCTGGAGGCGCTGGACGATGAGATCCGGGCGCTGACCGGCCAACCCGCCACTCTGGTTCCGATGGACATCGGCGAGCCCGGCGGACTGGACCAACTGGGCCTGGCCATCCATCAGCGGTTCGGCCGCCTGGACGTGCTGGTGCACGCCGCCGCCCTGCTGGGCTCACTGACCCCCGTCGCCCATATCGAACCCAGTCACTGGGACCGGCTGGTGGCCGTCAACATCACGGGCTCGTTCCGGCTGATCCGCAGCGTCGAGCCGCTGCTGCGGGCATCGGAGCATCCGCGCGCCATCTTCCTCACCAGCAGTCGGGCGTCGAAGCCTAAGGCGTTCTGGGGCTCCTACGGGGCCGGCAAGGCCGCGTTGGAGAACCTGGTGCGCACCTGGGCCGACGAGCTCGAGCAGACGAAGATCCGCGCCGTCCTGCTGGATCCCGGCGCCATGCGCACGCGCATGCGCGCCGAAGCCATGCCCGGCGAGGATCCCGCCCTCCTGCCCGACCCGTCCGAGATCGGCCCGCTGATCGTCGAACTGGCGCAGGCCGACCTGGGCCTGCCGACCGCTAACGTGGTCTTTTCGGACTGGAAGACGGCCGGGAAGCTCGCTTCGGCTTGACGCCCGGCCGCAACAGCTTGGCGGCGCGGCCACGCGGGTTTCCGAGCTTGACCTTCTTGGGCTTGGCAGCCGGCTTCGGACGCCCAGCCGCGCCTTCGCGAGCCTTCTCCGCCGCGAGCCGACGCGCCTTGGCGACCATGCCGGTCTTGGCGGACGACGGCGCGGTGCGGGCCGGACCTGACCCGCTCTTCTCCTCGCCCTCGGCGTAGGGGTTCTTGTTCGAGCGCACGGACAGGCGGATCGGCACGCCGGGCAGGTCGAAACTCTCGCGGATCGAGTTGACCAGATAGCGCTTGTAGTGTTCCGGCAGCTGGTCGGCCCGGCTGGCGAACAGCACGAACGTCGGCGGACGCGCCTTGGTCTGGGCCATGTACTTGGGCTTCACGCGTCGGCCGCCGACCGCGGGCGGCGGGTGCCGCTCGACGGCCATCTTCAGCCAGTCGTTGAGGTCCCGGGTCTTCACCTTGGTCGACCAGTCGCCGTGCGCCTTCAGCACCGCAGGCATCAGGCGGTCGAGCCCGCGGCCGGTCTCGGCCGACAGAGCCACCATCGGAGAGCCCTTCACCTGGGGCAGCAGGCGGGTGACCTCCTCCTGCAGTTCGACCAGCTTGGCATGGGGATCCTCGATCAGGTCCCATTTCGCCAGCACGAACACGAGCGCCCGGCCCTCCCGTTCCACCAGGTCGGCGATCTGCAGATCCTGGATCTCGAGCGGATGGGTGGCGTCCATCACCAGGATGACCACCTCGGCATAGGTGATCGCCCGGATGGAATCGTGGGTGGAAAGCTTCTCGAGCTTCTCCTGGACCTTGGCCTTGCGGCGTAGCCCCGCGGTGTCGACCAGCCGGATCGCCCGGCCGTCCCAGTCCCAGTCGACCGGGATGGCGTCGCGGGTGATGCCGGCTTCGGGACCGGTCAGCAGGCGCTCCTCGCCGATCACCGCATTCACCAGGGTGGACTTGCCCGCGTTCGGACGACCGACGATGGCGATGTTGATCGGCCGGACGATCTCGTCGCTGGCGTCCTCGTCGTCCTCGTCCAGCGCCAGACCGACCATGGCGGCATAGAGATCGGCCATGCCCTCGCCATGCTCGGCGGAGATGGGGATCGGCTCGCCCAGGCCCAGGCCGAAGGCCTCCAGCACACCGCTCTCCGAAGCCTTGCTCTCGGACTTGTTGGCCGCGAGGATCACCGGCCTGCCCTTGCGGCGCAGAACGTCGGCGAAAATCTCGTCGGCCGGCGTGACGCCCTCACGCGCGTCGATGACGAAGAGGGCGACATCCGCCTCGTCGACGGCCAGCTCGGTCTGCTGGCGCATCCGGGCCTCGAGGCTTTCGTCGGTGACGTCCTCGAAACCGGCGGTGTCGATCAGGTCGAGTTCGAGGTCGCCCAGCCGGCCGCTCGCGAACCGGCGATCGCGGGTGACCCCCGGCTGGTCATCGACGATCGCGAGCTTCTTGCCCGCGAGCCGGTTGAACAGGGTGGATTTGCCGACGTTCGGTCGCCCGACGATCGCAAGTTTAAGCGCCATGTCGGGACCTTACCTGTCTGATCAACGAATCGCGATCAGGTCGGCCTCTTGGGTGACCACATAGACCGTGTCGCCCATGGCGATGGGCTCCAGGGTCGCCGCGCCCTTGAGCTCCACCCGCTTGGCGATCTCGCCTGTCTTGGCGTTGAGCGCCACGAGATGGCCGGTCTGGCCAACGATCAGGAGCCTGTCGCCGGCGAGCAGCGGACCCGACCAGATCGGGCGGTTCTGCTTCTGGCCGCCGACCCCGAGGATCCCGCCCTTTTTCTTGGCCTTGAAGCCTTCGTTCAGATTGCGAATCCAGTAGATCTGGCCGCTCTCGCGGCTGGCGCAGATCACGTCGCCGGTCTTGGAGACCACATAGACCACATCGCCGGCCGGCAATGGCGCGCTGACGCCCACCACGGGCAGGCTCCAGCGGGCCTGGCCGGTCCTGAGATCGGTGGCGGCGAAGACGCCCGAGTGACTGACCGCGAACACGTCGCCCTGATAGATCACCGGGCGCCCCGGAATGTCCCGGATTTCCGAGAGCGCGCTGGTGCGGCTGGCGCGCGACAGGGCCTCGTTCCACAGGTCGTTGCCGTTGGAGGCGCGCAACGCGACGAGCTCGCCCGAACCGAAGGCGGCCACGAGCGTGTCGCCCGACACCGCCGGGCTGGACGCCGAGAGGATCCGCGCCGATTCCGACAGCGCCTGATAGGTCCAGGACGGCGCACCGGTCGCGGTGTCGAAGGTCAGCAGGGTGTTGTCCAGCGAGATCACGTAGACGCGGCCGCCGGAGACAGTAGGCGCGCCATGGATCGATTCCGGCGTCCTGGTCCGCCAGCCGACAGCGCCGGTCTTGGCGTCCAGCTGCAAGACTTCGCGGTAGCCGGACGAAACGTAGAGCTTGCCGTCCGCGTAGGCCATGCCGCCGCCGAACGCGAGCTTGTCGCGCTTGTTGTCGCCGGGATTGGCGCCGGTGCGCCAGAGCTGGGCGCCGGAGGCGGCATCCACAGCGACGACGCGGGCGGCGGCGTCCATCACGAAGACCTTGCCGTCGGCGGCCACGGGCGGCGCGGTCACGTAGCGACCGCGCTTCTCGCCCTGACCGAAGCTCTTGCGCCAGGCCACCGAGAGGTTGGCGCCGGCGGCGACATTGCCCACCGACTGCTCAGGCGTGCCGCCGGGCAGCGGCCAGGAGGCGATGGTCTCAGCCGGCGGCAGGGCGAAGTCCACACCCTTCAGCGCCTCGGCCGGAGCCAGGATCTGGTCGGCCGGGATGATCGAGATGCGCTGGCCTTCACCGGCCAGCTCCGCGGGCCCTTTCTCCTTCTTGTCGAAGGGGTTGAGGCGGCCGACCGTCGAGCAGCCACTGACGCCGAGCGCCGCGATCAGGACGGCGGCGAGAATCGTTGTGCGGCGGCTCATTGCGGGGCGGGACCTTGGGGTTGCGGCTGGGCGGCGACGGGCGCGGCAGGCATGGGCGGCAGCGCCTTGGCGGCCTTCACCACGGCGGGGACGGCCTTGGCCGAGCCAGAATCGATGAGACCGATGGCGGCCTGGGCGCGGGCCTGGGCGCCCTGCTGGGCGTCGAGGGATTGGGAGATCAGGACGAACTCGCCGCGCGCGCCGGTGAGGTCGCCGGCGTTGAGCTTCGCGAAGGCAAGCGCCTCGCGGGCCTGTACCCGATAGGGGTGGCCCTCTTCCATCAGCGGCTGCAAGCGCCCCTCCAGTTCCTTGAGGGGGGCGGTGTCGAGGAGCGCGAAGGCAGATTTGAGGCGGGCGGCGTCGCCGACGAGCGGATCGGTCGCGGCCAGCGCGGCATCGTCGAACAGTTTCACTGCGTCAGCGGATTTTCCGGCTTCGACGGCGGAGGCGCCGAGGTGCATCAGGGCGAGGGACTTATACGCCTTGGCATCCGACTTCGAGACCTCGGTCCACAACCGTTGGGCCTTGACCTGGTCGCCGGCCGCGAAGGCGTCGATGCCCGCCGAATACTGTTCCGACGCCTTGGTGATCTGGGTGTTACGGTAGCTGTCGTAACCCCAATAGCCCAGGAACGCGACCAGCACGATGGCGGCGATCCCCAGCATCCATGGCAGCGCCCCTTGGACGAACTGCTTGTAGCGATCGGAGCGCAGCTGCTCTTCGACCTCTTCGAATAGATCCGTCACTTCAGGGGGGCTCCGGCCGCAGTGTCGCTCAACGAGGGGCGGAACCTATAGCGCGCGGCCCTGCGCCTCAAGTGAGGGATCGTGCGAGCGTCGGAAGCACCACGCCGCGCGGACATAGTGAGGCTGCCACGGCGGCGGCCCCGCCGATCTGCTCCCCAGGCCTGGTACGCTATTCACCTTTGGCGATGGGTTCCAAAACAACGGGCGCCCACCTTCCAGCGTGGACGACTATCCTCTCCGGCCAAAGGCAGCCGACCTTACCAAGAACCGCATGCACGCAAGTGCAGCTCAACGACATGGGGACGCATGTGGAAGAACGCCGGGTAAAGGCCAATGGGATCGACTTCGCCTACCTGGAAGAAGGTAGCGGCCCCACCGTGTTTCTGGTCCACGGCTTTCCGGACACCGCCCGGACGTGGAGCCATCAGATAGCTGCGCTCTCCGCAGCAGGGTATCGGGTCGTCGCTCCGTTTCTGCGCGGTTATCCCCCCACGCAGGTCCCGGCCAACGGATACTACGACAGGGGAACCTTGGCCCTCGACCTGAAGGAGCTGATCGTCGCCCTTGGGCGCGGCGAGCCCGTGTTCCTCGTGGGGCAGGATTGGGGAGCCGGGATCACCTACAGCGTCATCGCCGCATTCCCCGAGCTGGTCCGGCGGGCCGTCGCGATGGCGATTCCCCACGCCGCCCAGATCCGGCGCACGCTGCTGTCCTCGCCGGAGGAGGTCCACCACTCCTTCCACTGGTGGTTCTTCCAGCTTCCGGACATGCCGGAGGCGGCGATCACCGCCAACGAGTATGCGTTCATCGACTATCTCTGGAACGACTGGTCGCCCGGGCACGAGGACGCCGCCCATATCGCAGAGATCAAGCGTACGCTCGCCCTGCCGGGGGCCTTGGCGGCGACTCTTGGCTACTACCGGGCGATGATCGATCCGGCGAAGGCTGACCCGGCCCTGAAGGACGTTCGGAAGGCGTGTGACAGGCCGATCTCCGTGCCGACGCTGGCGCTCGGCGGCTCGAACGACCTCCGAACCCGGATGCTGGAGCCGCAAAGAGAGTTCTTCGTAGGTCCCTACGAATGGGCCGTCGTCGAGGGAACCGGCCACTTCCTGCACCGGGAAAAGCCGGCGGAGGTGACCCGCCGGATCATCGACTGGCTGCAGCGGCCCAACTGAGGCGACGCGCCCTGCGGCTCAGAGGGCCTTCAGCCAGTCGAGCAGCATCTCCGTCACCTCTGCCGGACGTTCCTGCTGGACCCAGTGGCCGACGCCGGGCAGCACGTGGGCGGCGCGCAGGTCGGTGACGTGCTTGCGCATGAAGGCCGCGGGATCGGCGAGTCGGCCAAACGCGGTGAAGGCGTCGTCCCGGTCGCCGCCGATCAGCAGCGAGGGCTGCTCGATCTTGCGGTCCTTGAAGGCCTGAAGCCACGCGAAGTCGCGTTCATGGTTGCGGTAGCGATTTATCGGACCCCGAAGGCCCGAGCCCTCGAACTCACCGACGTAGTAGTCGAGGTCTTCCGGCGTCAGCCAGGCCGGCAGCGCCTCGGGCTCGACCATGCCTTCGAGCAGGGTTGCGCCGTGCTTCTTCTTCGGCATGGTCCCTTCCGGCGCATCGCCGGAAATGGCGTAGTAGAACTTGCGCAGGAAGCCGCGGATGTCGGCCTCCGCCTCGGCCTCCGGCGGCCCGACGTTCTGGAACCAGGCCTGGTAGAAGAAGTCGCCCTTGTCGGTGAAGGCTTCCGTGAAGATCTCGCTGAACGGCCGCTTGGGCACCCCCGTATAGGACACCGACAGGCCCGCCACGGCAGAGATCAGATCGGGCCGGGTCAGCGCCGTGTTCCAGACGATGGGCGCACCCCAGTCGTGGCCGATCAGGATCGCCTTGCCGCCAGGCGCCAGCGCGCCCGCCACGCCGGCCACGTCGCCGGTCAGCTC
>DASVNS010000269.1:0-2522 GCA_036383735.1 Phenylobacterium sp.
GTGCTCTTGCCGCCGCCGGACGGGCCGACCAGGGCCACGGTCTCGCCGCGGCTAGCCTCCAGGCTGACGCCGTCGAGCGCGGGCGGGCCATCGCGGCCATAGGAAAAGCGCACGTCCTCGAAGCGGATGTTCCCCTCGGCGCGCGACAGGCGTTGCGCCCCCGGCTGCTCGCGCACCTCGGGCTCGACGTCCAGGGCCGCGAACAGCCGGCGCGCCGCCGACATCCCCTCGGCGAACACTGTCTGCAGGTTGGCGAGCTGCCGCAGCGCCTGGGACGCCATGGTCAGGGCGGCGACGAAGGAGAAGAAGGCGCCGGCGTTCATCTCGCCCTGGGTCGAGCGCCAGCCGGCGTAGGCGAACACGATCGCCACGATCAGGGTCATCAGCAGCTCGGTGGCCGGCGCGGCGCGGGCGCGGGCGTCGGCGCCCTTGGTCAGATGCTTCTGCCGGCGCTGCACCACCTGCGCGACGCGGGCCTCCTCATAGGCCTCGCGGTTCTCGATCTTGACCACCCGGACCCCGTCCAGGCTCTCCATGATCGCCGAGGAGAGGGCGGAGGTCTCTTCCATCGCGCCCTTGGCGGCCTTGGTGGTCCGCTTGGAGAACCGCCGCATGATCCAGCCGGCGAGCGGCACGACGCCCAGCAGCACCAGCGACAGCATCCAGTCGTTGGCGACCATCACCAAGGCGGCGCCGATGAAGATCAGCAGGTTCTGGGTGTAGTTCACCACCCCCGCCGTGGCCGCTTCGCGGATCAGGCCGGCGTCGTAGAGCACGGAAGAGACGTAGGCGCCGGAGTGCCGGGCGCGCAGGTGGGCGAGGTCGGCGCGCACCAGCTTGCCGAACAGCTGCACCTGCACGTGGCCGACAACGGCGTTGCCGATCCGGTTGACCAGGGTCGCCTGGACCACCTGGGCGATGGTGCGGGCAAGTGCCAGCGTGGCGATCGTCAAGGGCACGACCAGCAGCGCGCCGGGCTTGCGGAACACCAGAAGGTCGTTGGTCGCCGGCTCGATGACCTGGACCAGTTTGGCGCTGCAGAACGCGACGACGACGGCGGCCAGCATGGCGACCGTCCAGCCCTTCCAACGCGGCGCCATGTAGATCCGCGCCACCCGGGCGACCAGCGCGCGGGCGGACAGCTCCGGCTGGGCTGGCTCGCTCATAGGGGTGGGATCGGATGTTGCGCGGCCTGCGTCAAGCTCGGGCGGGTGTGGACGGCGCAGGTGGGAAGAGGAACCACAGAAAACACAGAAGACACGGAACGGCGCCCCGGGAGGCTTGGCCGTCCGGAATCTTTCCCGTGTCTTCTGTGTTTTCGAAAGGTTCCGCCCTGGGATTCGGGCGGTCAGGCGGAGCTGCGCCAGGCGAGGGCGCTGGGTCGTGGCGCCGCGATGAGCGGCCACGCGAGGGCGGTGGCGCCCATGAGTTCGGATCGTCGGTCGTTGGGGCCTGGTCCGGTCAGGGCTCCGCCGGTACGTACACGGGCGGGCGCCGTGGCGGCCGACTCCAGGACGTCGGCTTTTGCCAGCGCGGGGCCAGCGGCGATGTCTTGGCGGATGCGCGCGATGCAGACCTCGACCGCCTCGTGGGCGGCGTCGAGGTCGAAGTCCTCGGCCTCCAGCAGGGCGTCGAGCGCGTCCAGCGCCTCGTCGGGGTCGTCGGATTCATACTCGCTCCAGCCTGTCCGCTCGGCCGGGGCGCGAGGTGACGCCGGTTCGGGCGTCGCCGCTGCGGCCGGCGGCTTGGCGCGCGCCGGGGCGACGGCCCCAGTGTCTTCGCGGCGCGCGTCCTGCGCCAGCCGGAACTCCAGCGCCATCGTCTGGCGCACGGCGCGCGACACCCGATGGAAGGCCAGCCCCAGCTGAGCCTGGGTCTGGACATCGTCCGTCCGCGCCATGGCCTCGCCCAGCCGCCGCACCATGGCCATGCCGGCCGCAGCCAGCTCCGCCAGGACGCGGCCGTGCCGCTCACGCATGTCGTCATCGGTGGACATGAACAAAGGAAGAACATACAGGGCGCGCGGCGTCAAGCGCGAGATGTTGTGAGTGTCTGCTTGTGGCCAGGACGGGAAGGGGTGCTTGCGACCCATGGCGGCCATTCGGGCGGCGGCCTACGCTGCCTGAAATGGGAAATTGGGAGGCGGCCATGATCGATCATGTGACGTTCGGCGTGTCGGAATTCGAGCGTTCGGTCCAGTTTTACGATCGAGCCTTGGCGCCCCTGGGTGTGCGGCGTCTCTTCGACGATAGCAGCGCGACGGTGAAAGCTACCGGCTACGGTGATACGCGACCGTGGTTCTGGATTGCGGAACATGACCCCACATGCGGAAAGCTCCACATCGCCATCAGGGCTGACGGTCGGGAGGCTGTCGATGCGTTCCACCGCGAAGCCTTGCTCGCCGGCGGGACAGACAATGGCGGCCCAGGGCTGCGTCCTCACTACCACCCCGGTTATTACGGGGCGTTCGTATTGGACCCCGATGGCCATAACATCGAGGCTGTGTTTCATGATCGGCCAGC
>DASVNS010000270.1:0-8853 GCA_036383735.1 Phenylobacterium sp.
CGCCACCACACCTTCTTCGAGATGCTGGGCAACTTCTCGTTCGGCGACTACTTCAAGGAACAGGCGATCACCCACGCCTGGACCCTGCTGACCAAGGAATTCCAGCTCTCGCCCGAGAAGCTGACCGTCACCGTCTATCACACCGACGACGAGGCCCACGGGCTCTGGAAGAAGATCGCCGGCCTGTCGGACCACAAGATCATCCGCATCCCGACCAGCGACAACTTCTGGTCCATGGGCGACACCGGCCCGTGCGGGCCGTGCTCCGAGATCTTCTACGATCACGGCGACCACATCTTCGGCGGCCCGCCCGGCAGCCCGGACGAGGACGGCGACCGGTTCGTGGAGATCTGGAACCTGGTCTTCATGCAGTTCGAGCAGTTCGCCGACGGCGCGCGGGCGGACCTGCCCAGGCCGTCGATCGACACCGGCATGGGCCTGGAGCGGATCGCCGCGGTGCTGCAGGGGGTGCATGACAACTACGACGTCGACCTGTTCCGCACCCTGATCGCCGCCAGCGAAGCGGCGACCGGCGTGAAGGCGCAGGGCGACGCCCGGCCGTCGCACCGGGTGATCGCCGACCACCTGCGCTCGTCCAGCTTCCTGATCGCCGACGGGGTGATGCCGTCGAACGAAGGCCGCGGCTACGTCCTGCGCCGGATCATGCGCCGCGCCATGCGCCACGCGCACCTGCTGGGCGCGGACGAGCCGCTGATGCACCGCCTGGCGCCGACCCTGGTCGGCGAGATGGGCGAGGCCTATCCCGAGCTGCGCCGCGCCGAGCCTGCCATCGTCGAGACGCTGCGCCAGGAAGAGGAGCGGTTCCGTCGCACCCTGGGCCGGGGCATGACCCTGCTGGACGAGGCGACGGCGGGCCTCGTGGAGGGCGCGGTGCTGTCGGGCGAAACCGCGTTCAAGCTCTACGACACCTACGGGTTCCCGCTGGACCTGACCCAGGACGCCGTGCGGGCCAAGGGCCTGACGGTGAACCTCGACGAGTTCGACGCGGCCATGAAGCGCCAGCGTGAAATGGCGCGCGAAGCCTGGAGCGGTTCCGGCCAGGTGGCGGCGGCGGGCGAGTGGTTCGCCATCCGCGACCGGCTGGGTCCGTCGATGTTCGTCGGCTACGACAACATCGAGGCGACGGCCGAGCTGCTGGCCCTGGTCGAGGGCGGGGCCGAGGTGGACGGGGCGCAGGCGGGCGCGAAGGTCCAGGCGCTCTTCGATCGGACCCCGTTCTACGCCGAAAGCGGCGGCCAGGCTGGCGATCAGGGCGAAGTCGAGTGGGAGGGCGGTCGCGCCCGGATCACCGATGTCCAGAAGCAAGCCGGGGACCTGCACGTCCACAACCTGGAAATCCTGGAGGGATCTCTGGCGGCCGGCGCGCGGGTGCGCCTGGCGGTCGATGCCGACACGCGCGCCTCCACGCGCTCGAACCATTCCGCCACCCACCTGATGCACGCGGCCCTGCGCAATGTGCTGGGCCCGCACGTGACGCAGAAGGGCCAGATGGTGGATGGCGAGCGGATCCGCTTCGACTTCAGCCACGGCCAGCCCCTGACCGCCGATGAGATCGACCGGATCGAGGCCGAGGTGAACGCCGTCGTCCGCCAGAACCTGGCGGCCGAAACCAAGAACATGCCCGCACAGGAGGCGATCGAAGCCGGCGCCATGGCGCTGTTCGGCGAGAAATACGGCGACAGCGTGCGCGTGCTGACCCTCGGCCAGGCGCTGGGCGGCGACGGCGCCTATTCGGTCGAACTCTGCGGCGGCACCCACGTGGCCCGCACGGGCGACATTGCGCTGTTCAAGGTGGTGTCGGAGCAGGGCGTGGCGGCGGGCGTTCGCCGCATCGAAGCGCTGACCGGCGAAGCCGCGCGTCGCTGGCTGCTGGAGCAGGCCTCGGTGGCCAAGGGGCTCGCGGAGCAGTTCAAGGTTCCGGTGACCGAGGTCGCGAGCCGGGTCGAGGCTTTGCAGCTCCAGGCCCGCAGGCTCGAGAAGGAACTGGGCGACGCCAAGCGCCAGCTTGCCATGGGCGGTGGCGGCGGCGGCGCGGCGGCCGGGCCTGAAGAGATCGGCGGGGTGCCGGTGATGGCCCGGGTGATGGACGGCGTCGGCGGCAAGGACCTGCGGCCCATCGCCGAGGAATTCAAGAAGCAGCTGCCGGACGGCGTGATCGCGCTGATCGGAACGGCCGAGGGCAAGGCCGCCGCTACCGTCGCGGTGACGGGCGCGGCGCAGGCCCGCTTCAGCGCCGTGGACCTGGCCAAGGCGGCGGTGCTGGCCATGGGCGGTCAAGGCGCCGGCGGACGTCCGGACTTCGCCCAGGGCGGTGCGCCCGACGCGGCCAAGGCGGCTGAGGGCCTGGCGGCGATCAAGGCGCTGTTGGCGGGCTGGTCTCCGCCAGCAGCGCCCGACCAGGCTCAGGCCGGCAGGCGCATTTCCTTGCGCAGCGCCTTGTCGAAGATGTTCGCCGGCACGAGCTTGCGCAGCATGCTGGCCCGCCGGGCGACCTTGCCTGCGGCATAGCGGCGTCGGGGGGTCGCGTCGGTGGCCGCGAGCAGCACGGCGTCAGCTACCACCTGGGCGGGTTCTGCGGCCGCCAACTGCTCCTTGAGGAACTCCCGGGCGTCGGCGCGGATCTTGTCGTACTCCGGCAAGGCCGCATCCGGCTCGAGGGCGTTCTGCTCGAAGACGCTGCGGGTTTGCGCCGGCTCGATGAGCGAAACCCGGATGTTGAAGGCGCGGACCTCGTGGTCGAGAGATTCCGAATAGCCTTCGACCGCATGCTTGGTGGCGGAATAGAAGGCGCTGAAGGGTGCGGGCATCAGCCCCAGCACCGAGCTGATATTGATGATCCGGCCGCCGCCGTTCTTCCGCATCGACGGCAGGACCGCGTTGGTCAAGCGCACGACGCCGAACACATTGACGTCGAACAGCGAACGAACCTGGCTGATCGAGGACTCCTCGGCCCCGGCGATCAGGCCCAGGCCGGCATTGTTGACCAGGATGTCGATCCGCCCGGTCCGCTCGAGCACCGTCGAGACAAGCGACTGCACCGACTCGTCGTCGGTCACGTCGCAGGTCAGCATCGTGACCTGCTTCGGCGGATCGTTGCTGGTGCGGCGGCTGGTTCCGAACACCGTGAAACCCGCCCCGGCCAATGCCTCGGCGGTGGCTCTGCCCAGGCCCATGGAGGCGCCGGTCACGATCACCGTCTTTCCCGATTGTGCTTTCATCTTCGTCTCCCGCCCGTCGCCGTTTTCCGGCCCGATGATATTAAAATCCTCATATGAGATTATGGTCATAATGCAACAGGAAACGCGTCCGAATGCCCGGCAGAAGGCGCGCGGCTCTGCGTGCGCGGATCGGCGCCCGACGAACGCAAGCGGAACATTGGTCGACAGGACGGAACCGCGGGCGTACCGTTGCAGTTGCCAATGTAGCTAAGTTGGAGGCCCGACATGGAGAACCGCTCTCATTTCGGTGACCAGACCTTCGATGTGGTCACCCACGAGCGTACCTATCACGCGTTTAGCATCCTGATCCGATGGTCCATGCTGCTGCTCGGCGACGCGATACTGTCGCTGGCGCTCTGGTTCGCGACGCCCGCGGGGTTTCTGGGAGCGCTGGTGGTTGGGGGCGGGGTCTTTATCGCGGGCTACCTCTTCCTCGTCCACCACGAGGAGAAGCAGCCCCTCGACGTGTGGGTCGAAGGCCGCTGAAACGAGAAGCGCCGCGCACGGTGGCCCGTACGCGGCGCGGATTCTCGGTTGAGCCTGGGAGGCGTCGAGCTTAGGCGGCGAGCGCCTTCTCGAGGTTGGCGGCGACCTTGTCGATGAAGCCCTCGGTGGTCAGCCAGCCCTGCGTGTCGCCGACCAGCAGCGCCAGGTCCTTGGTCATCGAGCCGCTTTCCACCGTATCGACGCAGACCTTTTCGAGGGTGTCGCAGTAGTGGTCCAGCTCGGCGTTGCCGTCGAGCTTGGCGCGGTGCTTCAGGCCCTGGGTCCAGGCGAAGATCGAGGCGATCGAGTTCGTCGAGGTGCTCTCGCCGCGCTGATGCTGGCGGAAGTGGCGGGTGACGGTGCCGTGGGCGGCCTCGGCCTCCATGATCTTGCCGTCGGGGGTGATCAGCACCGACGTCATCAGACCCAGCGAGCCGAAGCCCTGGGCCACCTGGTCGGACTGGACGTCGCCGTCATAGTTCTTGCAGGCCCAGATGAAGGCGCCGTTCCACTTGAGGGCCGAGGCGACCATGTCGTCGATCAGGCGGTGTTCGTAGACCAGGCCCGCGGCTTTGAACTGGTCGGCGTAGTCGCTCTCGTAGATGCCTTGGAAGATGTCCTTGAAGTTGCCGTCGTAGGCCTTGAGGATCGTGTTCTTGGTCGACAGGTACAGCGGGTACTTCCGCTGCAGGGCATAGGCGAACGAGGCCCGCGCGAAGTCGGCGATCGACTCGTCGATGTTGTACATCGCCATCGCGACGCCAGAGCCCTTGTAGTCATAGACTTCGTGCTCGATGACCTCGCCGTCGGCGCCCTCGAACCGGATGGTCAGCTTGCCCGGCCCGGGCACCTTGAAATCGGTGGCGCGGTATTGGTCGCCGAAGGCGTGGCGGCCGATGATGATCGGCTGCGTCCAGCCGGGGATCAGGCGGGGCACGTTCTTGCAGATGATCGGCTCGCGGAAGACGACGCCGCCCAGGATGTTGCGGATCGTGCCGTTCGGCGACTTCCACATCTTCTTGAGGCCGAATTCCTTCACGCGGGCTTCGTCCGGCGTGATGGTCGCGCACTTGATGCCGACGCCGTGGCGCTTGATCGCCTCGGCCGCGTCGATGGTCACCTGGTCGTCGGTGGCGTCGCGGTGCTCCATGCCCAGGTCGTAGTAGTCGATCTCGAGGTCGAGGAACGGAAGGACGAGCTTGTCCTTGATCAGTTTCCAGATAATGCGGGTCATCTCGTCCCCGTCGAGGTCGACGACGGGGTTGGCGACTTTGATCTTGGCCATGAGGGGGCGGGGGCTCCGGGCGTAATGCGTTTGGGGCCGTATAGCCGCCACAGCCGCCGACGCAAAGGCTCCCTAAGCGTTACCCTATCGCTCTGACGCTTGCGCGGGTCACTTCGGCGATGATCCGGTCGCGGCCGGCGTCGTCCAGGGTCGATCCGGAGAGGAAAACGGCGATCGCGTACGACCGCTTGTCGGCCAAGGTGAACAGCCCGACGTCGTTTTGGGCGGTGCTGATTCCCTGGTCGGTTCCCGACGTGCCGGGCCGATGGCTCAGGAACGCGCCCTTGGGCAGTCCGGCCCGGATCCGGTCGTTCCCGCGTCGGGTGCGGCCCATCAGCTCCACCAGCCGCTCCGTGGACGCCCGCGAGATCAGCTCCTGCCGGTCCAGCATCTGAAGGAAATCCAGCATGCCGCGTGGCGTGGCCGTGTCGCGCGGGTCGGCCATGTAGCGGCGCATGGCGGCCAACCGATCCGCCGGCGGTACGGCGGCGCGCGCCTGCGCGAACCGGGCTTCGTCGCGCCAGGCCGGACGGAATGAGGGCATGCCGTAGAGTTCGGGCTGCAACTCGCGCTCATAGCGATCGACCCGCAGTTCGAACACGTGCCGGCTCGCCAGCCAGGCCGTGACTGCGCCCGGCCCGCCGATTCGCTTCATCAGGACGTCCGCGGCAGTGTTGTCGCTGTCCGCCACCATGGCCTCGAACAGCGCTTGGGCCGTGTACTCGCGCTCACCGGGCCAGGCTGCGGCGATCGGCGAGAACGGGGGCGAGAGGTCCTCCTCCGTGAGGATGAACGGCTCCGGCATCCGGATGCGGCCCGCATCGGCTTCGGCCAACACCGCCGCGGCGAGCGGCAGCTTGAAGACGCTCTGCATGGGGAAGCGCCGCTCGCCGTTGAACAGGAAGGTCTCGCCGCTCTCCAGGTTGGTGAGGCCGACGCCCAGCGCCGCCGGCCGCGCGGCCCCCGCGATGGCGCTGACCGCCCGGGTGAGGCCGTCCAGGTCGATCTTGGGCGTCGTGGACACCGTCATCGGCATCTTCGGCTCGCAGGCGGCGAGCAGGCCGGCGGGCGCCGCGGCGAGCAGCGCGCGACGGTCAAGGGTTGCCTTCCGGCCAGCGGACACTTCTAAACGCGCCATGGCCGAAGCCTCTTCCCCTGCACCTGTCATTATCCTGAACGCACCGCAGCTCGCCGAGAACATCGGGGCCGTCGCCCGGGTGATGGCCAACTTCGGGCTTGCCGATCTCAGGCTCGTGAACCCCCGCGACGGCTGGCCCCAGGAGCGCGCCTGGGCCCTGGCGTCGGGGGCGGAGTGGCCGCTGAACGCCGCGCGGGTCTACGGTTCGGTCGCCGAGGCGATCACCGACCTGAACGTGGTGTTCGCCACCACCGCCCGGCCACGCGAACTGAGCCTGCCCATTCTGACGCCCCGCGGCGCTGCGGCCGAGCTCGCCCAGGCCAGCAGCCAGGGCGAGCGCTGCGGCCTGTTGTTCGGCGGCGAACGCGCCGGACTGGAGACCGCCGACATCGCGCTCTGCCAGGCGGTGATCACCATCCCGATCGACCCGAAGTTCCGCTCGCTGAACCTCGGGCAGGCGGTGGCCATCAACGCCTACGAGTGGCGGATGACCGTGGCCGACGCCGCGCCGCCGGCGTTCCGGCCGGGGCCGGGTCCCGCGACGGGCGAGGCGATGCTGGGGCTCTACGAACACCTCGAGCGCGAGCTGGACACCGCGGGCTTCTTCCACCCGCCCGAGAAGACGCCGAACATGGTGCAGAACCTGCGTTCCGCCCTCGGCAAGGCGCGGTTCACCGACCAGGAGGTGCGCACGTTCCGGGGCGTGATCACAGCCCTCAGCCGGGGGCGCGGCAAGGTGCTGGAGAAGATCGCGAAGAAGAAGGACGCCGAGGGATGAGCCTCGCGGCGCTGCTGGACAGCCTGCCGATCCCCATCGTCCAGGCGCCCATGGTCGGCGCCTCGCTGGACGAGCTGACCGTCGCCGTGAGCCAGGCCGGCGGGATGGGGACGCTGGCCGCCGGCGCCCTGGCGCCCGCCGACATCGGACCGATGGTCGAGGGGGTGCGCGCCCGGACCGTCGCCCCCTTCGGCGTGAACCTGCTGATGGCGCCGAAAGCCGTGCCTGGGGCCGGGGAGGTGGAGGCGGCGCTGGCGCGGCTCGCGCCCTGGTACGCCGAGCTCGGCGCGCCGCTGCCGGAGACGCCGAACCCGTTCGCGCCCGACTTCGACGCCCAGTTCGACGCCCTCGTGGCTGCCGCGCCCCCGGCGGCCTCGTTCACCTTTGGGGTCCTCACGCCGGCCCAGGTGGCGCGGCTGCGGGCTGCCGGGACCCATGTGGTGGGAACGGCGACCACCGTGGCGGAGGCGCGAGCGTGGGCGGAGGCGGGCGCGGACGGAATCTGCGCCCAGGGTTTCGAGGCCGGCGGTCATCGCGGCCACTTCCTGGGCGACGTCGAGGAGAGCCTGGTCGGCACGCTGGCGCTGGTGGCGACGATCCGCGCCGCCGTCGACCTGCCGGTGATCGCCGCCGGCGGGATCATGGACGGCCGCGGGGTGGCGGCGGGCCTGGCGCTGGGCGCCGCGGCGGTGCAGATGGGCACGGCTTTCCTGCTGGCCGACGAGGCGGTGACGCCTGCGCCCTGGCGCCGGGCGGCCGCGATGGCGGGCGACGATCCCACCCGGCTCACGCGAGCCTTCACCGGGCGCCATGCCCGTGGGATCGCCAACCGGTTCACGCGCCTGATGCACGGGGTGCAGGACGAGGTTCCCGCCTATCCCGTCCAGAACCGGCTGACGCAGCCGATGCGCGCCGCCGCCGCCAAGGCCGACGATCCGGAACTGATGTCGCTATGGGCTGGCCAGGCCGTCCGGCTGGCGCGGCCGGGGCCTGCGGCAGACATGCTCCGTAGCTGGTGGGCCGAGGCCGGTGAGGTCGCCGAAGCGCTCGCGGTCCGCACGCGGCCAGCGCCCCGCCGATCTTGACTCCGGCGGGCCCGGCCGTCATACACCGCGCCTTCCAGCCGCCGGGGTTTCCCCGCGTGGCCGGAAACCTATGACGGATTGATGCGAAGCCGCCGTTGCGATCGCGTTCCTCATGAAGGGACGCCGGCCCGCGTCGTATAGAGAGTGACCGATGTCCAAGCGCCATAGCGCCAAGTACAAACTCGACCGCCGGATGGGCGAAAACGTCTGGGGTCGCCCGAAGTCGCCGATCAACACCCGCGCCTACGGCCCCGGCCAGCACGGCCAGCGCCGTAAGTCCAAGGTCTCGGACTTTGGCCTGCAGCTCCGCGCCAAGCAAAAGCTGAAGGGCTATTACGGCAACATCACCGAGAAGCAGTTCGTCCGCATCTATACGGAAGCTGCGCGCCGCAAGGGCAACACCTCGGAAAACCTGATCGCCCTGCTCGAGTCGCGCCTGGACGCGGTCGTCTACCGCTCCAAGTTCGTCCCGACCCCGTTCGCCGCCCGCCAGTTCGTCAACCACGGCCACGTGCTGGTGAACGGCAAGCGCGTGAATATCGCCTCGTACCGCGTGAAGCCGGGCGACGTCGTGTCGGTCCGCGAGCGCTCGCGCAACATGGCTCTGGTCCTCGAAGCCCTGCAGTCTGGCGAGCGTGATACGCCTGACTACATCACGGTCGACGCCAAGGGCATGGCCGCCACCTTCGTCCGCGCGCCGGAACTGGCCGAGGTGCCGTACCCCGTGAAGATGGAACCGAACCTCGTGGTCGAATTCTACGCGTCGTAAGACGCCCGACTGCGAAGCGAATTGCGAAGGCCCCGGAGCGATCCGGGGCCTTTTGCTTTTCGGACGGCTTGCT
>DASVNS010000271.1:0-9692 GCA_036383735.1 Phenylobacterium sp.
AGGCGGCGGCTGCGCTCGGCCGCCTCGAGGCCCCGCTGCTCGCCCTGGCCCGCGCGCTGGAGGATGTGCTCGACGCCGAGGCCGAGACCCTGGCCGGCTCGGAGCGCGCGCGGATCGAAGGGGCTTTGAGGGGGCTCGACCGGCGCGCCCGGATGCAGCTGCCCGCCTGGCGCTCGATGCTGCGCGCGATCGACGAGGACGCCGAGGACGACCCCGATTTCGTCGATTGGCTGGAGGCCACGATCATGTACGGCCGTGCGGTCGATGCCGCCTGCCGCCGCCACTGGGTGGATCCGACGGAGCCGCTGACCAACGCGGTCATCAAGCCGGCCCACGGCGTGCTGGTCACGTCCGCCACCCTGGCCGATCCGACCCTGGAGGATCCATTCGCGCTCGCCGAGATGCGGACCGGGGCGGCGCGGCTCCCGGATCGGCCCAAGACGCTGAAGCTGACCTCGCCCTTCGACTATGCGACCAACGCCCGCGCCCTGGTGGTCACCGACGTCAGCAAGGACGACGCGCGCCAGGTGGCCGCCGCGATGCGGGAGCTGTTCCTGGCGGCGGGCGGAGGGGGCCTGGGCCTGTTCACCGCGATCCGCCGGCTCAAGGCCGTGCACGAGCGGATCGCCGCCCCGCTCGCCGACAAGGGCCTGGCCGTCTATGCCCAGCATGTGGACCCGCTGGAGGTGGGCGCGCTGGTGGACATCTTCCGCGCCGAGCCGGACGCCTGCCTGCTGGGCACCGACGCCGTACGCGACGGGGTGGACGTGCCCGGCCGCTCGCTGCGGCTGCTGGTCTTCGACCGCGTCCCGTGGCCCCGCCCCGATATCCTGCACAAGGCCCGCCGCGCCCGCTTCGGCAACAAGACCTACGACGACGCCATCGCCCGCGGCCGCATCGCCCAGGCGTTCGGTCGCCTGATCCGCAGGGCCGACGACCGCGGCGTCTTCGTCATGCTCGACGCCGCCGCCCCGACCCGGCTGTTCTCCGGCCTGCCGAGCGGGGTGGAGCTGCAGCGCGTGACCCTGGTCGAGGCCATCGAGCAGGTCGAGGCGTTCCTGCCGCGGCCTGTCTAACGTTCGTCATTTGTTCTTTACTCGATCGCAGCGGTGCAGCTAGATTGCGCGAGCGTCGGGTAGGGAAACATTCAAGGTTGCATCCCACCTTGAGCCTTTGTCGAGTTGGGAGAGATGTCGTTGGGTATTCGTCAGGTGCTTGTCGCGGTCGTGGGCGCGTTGTTGGTCGCAGGGCCGGCCGCCGCCGATGATTCCGCGCGCAACAAGGAAGGCTTCTGGACCGTGGGGCGCGGCGAGGCCACGAGCGACAACTGCATGGCCAGCATGACCACACAGTCCGGCGAGATCTTGATGCTGCGGGCTGCTGCCGGCGAGGTAGGCTTTGCGGTAGGCGCCAACGGACCGATGCGGAGAGGTTCGAAGGCGAAAATCACCACCGGCGCCTACAGCTTCGACTTCGCCCCCGTGTTCAACGACAAGCGTGACTTGCTCTACCTCGATGGAGTCATGGACGACCGCGCCCTGGCCGCGCTGAAGCTGGCGCGTGACGTGGCCGTCTCGGTCGAGGGCCGCACGGTCTTGAGCGCCGACCTCGAGCACACCGGGTTCGAGAATGCGCTGGAGGCCCTGGTCGCCTGCTCCAACGGCAAGAGCGGGTGGTGGGGACCCGGCGTGGAGGTTCAGCCGGCCGCGGCGACCAAGGAGGACAATCCCAGCAAGGAACGGCCGCTGCACAAGGACGGCATTTGGACCCTGGCTGCCGACGGCGACGGCTGCGTGGCAAGCGTGGAGCTCAAGGGCGGCGGCGGAGTGGTGTTCATCGCGACGAGCGGAGGGCGCGACGTGACTGTAGGCGCCGGCGGCGGCGGCAGCAGCTTCAAGCGCGGTCGCAAAGGCCGCTTCGAGACCGACACTCACGGCTTCGACTTCAAGCCGTTGTACGAGGGTGACGGCTATCTGCAGCTGGACACCTTCCTGGACGGCCGCGCGCTATTCGCCCTGCGCCACGCCAAGTTCCTCCGGATCACCGTGGACGGGCGCGAGCAGGTATGGGTCGAGCTCGAGGGCACGGGCCTGCCCGACGTCGTGACCTCGCTGGAAAGCTGCGCCCGAGGAGAGAAGGGCTGGTGGGGCGAGGGCGCGGCCCTGCCTTAGATCGCGGCCTCCAGGTTCGCCAGGATCGTGCCCCAGCCCTCCTGGGTGCGTTCCGCCCATTCCGGCCGCACGCCGGAATGCGTCAGCGTCACCTCGCAGCCGCCCTTCACCGGCTCGATGTTGAGCGCCACCGTGGTGGATGCCGGATTGAACTGCGGCACGGCGAAGGTGAAGAGCAGCCGCCGCGGCCGGTCGATCTCCAGGTACTCGCCCTCGTGCAGCACGTCGCCCATGTCGGGGCGGCGATCTACGAGGGCGAAGCGACCGCCGACCCGGGCATCGACGTCGGCGCGGATCATCTCGCCCGTCGGCGTGGCGAACAGGAAGCGGCGCGCGACCTGCGGGTCCAGCCAGGCGTCGAACAGCGTCTCGGCCGGGAACGCGTAGCGGTGTGAGACCGTCAGTTCGGCCATTCCCAGGCCCCTCTTGCTGGCGCCACGATCAGGCTCGCCGGAACCCTTGGATAGCGCCCCAATGTGGCGAGGTCAGTGCTTGCCGCGGTCGCGCCCGAAGTTCGGCTCGGCGCTTTCCTGGCCCATGGCCACGATGCCGCGGCGGATCTCGCGGGTGCGGCTGAACAGTTCGAACAGCTTGTCGCCCTCGCCCCAGCGGATGGCCCGGCTGAGCGCCTGGAGATCCTCGGTGAACCGGCCCAGCACCTCGAGCACCGCGTCCTTGTTGGTCAGGAACACGTCGCGCCACATGGTGGGATCGGAGGCCGCGATGCGGGTGAAGTCGCGGAACCCGCCGGCCGAGTATTTCATCACCTCGGTCGCGGCCACGCCCTCGAGGTCGGCGGCGGTGCCGACGATGTTGTAGGCGATGAGGTGGGGCAGGTGGCTGGTGATGGCGAGGACCAGGTCGTGGTGCTTGGCGTCCATCTCCTCGACCCGCGCGCCGACCGAGGTCCAGAAGGTCGCCAGCTTCCAGACGGCGTCGCGATAGGCTTCGTCCTCACGGGCCTGCGGGGTGAGGATCGTCCAGCGGTTCTGGAACAGCTCGGCGAAGCCTGCGTCCGGGCCGGACTGCTCGGTGCCCGCGATCGGGTGACCCGGAACGATGAACACGCTGTCGGGCAGCGTGGCCAGCAGGGCGTCGGCGACATGTTCCTTGACGGAACCCACGTCGGTGACCGTCGCGCCGGCTTTCAGGCCGGGGGCGATCGCCCGGGCGGCCTCGGCCATCGACATCACAGGCACGGCGAGAACCACCAGGTCGGCGTCGCGCACGGCCTCGGCGGCGTCTTCGAACACGGCGTCGCACAGCCCCAGCTCGACGATCCGCACGCGGGCCGCCGCGGACGCCTCCGCGACCGTGATTTCGCCTGCGACACCCGCCGCGCGGGCGGCGAGGATCACCGACGATCCGATCAGGCCGCAGCCGACCACGGCCATCTTCGCGTACAGCGGCTCACCCATCGCTTCAGGCCTTCATGAACTCGGCCAGCGCGCCGATGACGGAGCGGTTGTGCTCTTCGAGGCCGATGGTGATGCGCAGGTGATCCGGCAGGCCGTAGTTCAGCACCCGGCGGGTGAGCAGGCCGCGGGCGCTCAGGAATGCGTCCGCCGCCGCCGCGGTGTTGCCGGACGTCGGGAAACCGACCAGCACGAAATTGGTCGCCGATGGGCCGACGATTTCAAGCCCCAGGCCGCCGAGCTGCTGGGCCAGCCATGGCCGCCATTGCTCGACATGGGCGATGGAACGCGCCTGGAAATCCTCGTCCGCGAGCGCCGCGACGGCCGCGCGCTGGCCGGCGATGGACGTGTTGAACGGCAGGCGGATGCGGTCCACCGCCGTGGCGATATCGGCCGGGGCATAGCCCCAGCCCACCCGCAGCGCCGCCAGCCCGTGCAGCTTGGAGAAGGTGTGGGTGACGACGACGTTGTCGCTCCCGCGCGCGAAATCGAGGCCGTCCTGAAACGCCGGGTCGGTGGCGAACTCGCTGTAGGCGCCGTCCAGCACCAGCACGACGCTGGGCGACAGGGCGGCGTGCAGGCGCAGGACCTCCGAAAACGGGATCCAGGTGCCGGTCGGATTGCCGGGGTTGGCCAGGAAGATCAGCCGGGTGCGGTCGTCGACCACCTTCAGGATCTCGTCGACGTCGATGCGGTAGCCGGGTTCCCTGGCCAGCTTCACCTCGGCCTGGCAGGCGCGAGCCCCGATCGCGAAGGCCGCGAAGCCGTACTCGCCCTGCACGATATTGTCGCCCGGCTCCAGGAAGGCCTGGTTCAGCAGCGAGAACACCTCGTCCGAGCCGCAGCCGAAGATCAGCCGCTCAGGCTCCAGCCGGAACCGCTCCGACAGAGCGGTGCGCAGGATGGTCGTGCGGCTGTCGGGATAGGTCTGCAACTCGTCGGCGGAACCGATGAACGCCTCGCGCGCCTGGGGGCTGGCGCCCAGCACGTTCTCGTTCGCGGAGAGCTTGATGGGGTTTTCGACGCCCTCGGCCTGCGCCTTGCCCGGCACATAGGCGTGGATATCCATGATCCCGGGCTTCGGAAGCGGCTTGGCCGCGCGGGCGCGGTTCAGGGGATCGGCGGAGTCGGACATGCGAGGCAGGCCAGTGACAAGCGTGGAGGTTGCGAACGAAGCGTCGTCTTACACGTCCAGCGGGGCCGGTGCAGCCCCGATCACGCCGGTGAGCTGTCCGGGCGCCCGGCTCAACCGCGCGTCATTCCGGAGATAAAAGCCGGCCAGCATGAAGAGCTTGAGGCCGCCGGCCTCGGCGATGAGTTCGCCAGCCACGCCGTCACGCCCCAAGGCTTCCTCGATGGCGGCGGCCGGCGTCGTCGCGTCGGTTACCCAGAACGTCCGGTCGTCTCCCGTGGGCTCAACATCGACAGCCGCGACGGCCAGCGCCGACATCGGTCCCCAGGCGGCCAGGCAGGGCAGGGCGGCGAACACCTTCAGCTGCGGCTCCGCGAGCAGCCGGCCCCACCAGGCGCTGTCGGCGCCCAACGCACAGACCGCGACGCCGCCTGGCGCTCGGGCCGCGGCGATCGCCTCCTCGGGCTTGGCGAACTGGCGCAGCGGCGGGGCGGCGCCGAAACGGTGGCGGGCCAGTTCCACGACCCGGCCCGGGTCCTTGCCGCCCCAGGCATTGATGTGGAATGGCCCCTGCACCGAAAGGCTGTCGCCGATCAGTTCGCGCCACAGGCGCACGATAAGGGCCGGACCGGCGGCCGTACGCTCGGCCGCCAGCAGGCGGCGCAGGATGGCTGTCTCCCGCGCCGGGCGGAGCGCGAACTTGTCGCCGTCGCCGGCGGCGCGCTTGGCGGCGGCGACCATGCGCGCCAGCGAGGCGCGTTCGTCCACGAGTCGCAGAAGTTCCGCGTCCAGCGCATCGATGCGCTGGCGCACCGCGTCCAGCGACGGCTCGACGCCCGTCTTCGCCTCGGACATGAAACTCCCCCAAGCAGGAGCCCGCGACCTAAGGGATTGCGGCGGAGGGCGCAATAGCGGCTCTCGGCGCAAGAAAGTTGCAGTCGAACGCGTGCTTAGGCGGCGACGGCCGCGCCGGCCGGGGCCAGGGCCTCCTGCAGTGCGGCGAGCAGGTGTTCCGGCTTCATCGGCTTCTCGACCACGCCGTTCATGCCCGCCGCCAGATAGGCTTCGGCGTCGTCGGGGTCGGCGTTGGCGGTCAGGGCGATGATCGGGACCACCCCGATCGGTCCCGGGATCGCGCGGATCGCCCGGGTGGCGGCGACGCCGTCCATCCGCGGCATCTTGATGTCCATGAGGATGAGGTCGAAGCGGCCGGTGCGCGCAGCTTCCACCGCCTCTTCGCCGTCCTCGGCGGACTCGCTGGTGCAGTCGAACATCTCGACCAGCGACTGGGCGACCATGCGGTTTGTGGCGTTGTCGTCGACCACCAGGATGTGGGCTGCGCGGCCCGCTTCCTCGACATGCTCTTCGACAAGCTCAGGCACCGGGGCGAGCCTGAGCTCGAAGGTCGCCGTGTCCGAAGCGCCGGCATTGACCTCCTTGCGGAGCTCTCCGTCGACGCAACTCAGCAGTCGGCGCGCCAGCATGGCGCCCAGGGCGACCTCGAGGCCGAACCGCTCGTCGATCGAACGGATCCGCGCCTCGGCGTCCTTTTCGTCCCAACCGGAATCCCGCGGCCCGCGCACCCGGCCTTCCAGACGCACCCCCTCTGGCCCGGTGTGCACGAAGAGCCCCGCCTCCACGGCGCCACGCGCCTGGGCGCCGACGGCTTCGCCGATGAAGCCGTCGAAGATCTGCAGCAGGCGTTTGCGGTCGCCCATGGCCGCCGCCTCGGGATCGCCATCGTAGGAGACCAGCAGCGTGATGCCTGCAGCGCCGGCGCGCGGCTGCCACCGGGCTTCGATCTCGTCCATCAGCTCGCGGAGCCGGATCGGCGCGATCTCGATCTGCACGCCGTCCATGGCCACGGATTTGAGGTCCAGCGCGCTATCCAGGATGCGCTGCACCCCCACCGCGGCCTCGGCCACGCTGGCCACCAACGCCTCGCCGTCGGACGTGAGGCGCTGCCTTGCCAACTGCTCGGTCATCGCCAGCATCCCGTCCATCTGCTGGCGGATGTCGGCGGCGACGCGGTCTAGAAAGAACTCGGGCAGAGACATGAGCCGCCAGGAAACGAGGGACTTGGATACCCATTCTGTGGGGTGAGCACTTGCGCAGAAGTTAAATCCGGCACGCGGAACGAGCGATTCTCGGCGCTGCGTCAAAAAGCGACGGCAAAGTCTCCGTACCTGGCTCTCCGCTCACGGGTCGATGGTTGCGTCTCTATAAGGACCGCGCGTCGCCTGGGGATGAGAACATCCATGCAAAAGGGGCGGCGGATCGCTCCGCCGCCCCTTCGATGCGCCCTGGAGGGGCCGCTGGGTGCTACCAGCGCTTGGTGACCGAGACGCCGTAGGTGCGCGGGTCGGTGTAGAAGACGTTCTGGAACAGGCCGGAACTGTCGTCGGTGAGATAGGTGTCGGTGATCGCCTTTTCGTTGGTGGCGTTCTTGACGAAGCCGGCGACCTCCACGCCCAGGTCGCTGTTCTCGACAGTCAGCGTCAGGTTGACGTTATCCCAGGCTTTGATGCGGTCCGGCGTCGAGTTGTAGATGCGGGCGAACGTCTTGGTCTGGTGGTAATAGTCGCCCCGCAGGGTGGCGTCCCAGTCACCGAGCGTCCAGCTGTACTGGGCGCCCAGCGAAACCGTCCAATGCGGTGAGTTGGGCAGCTCGTTGCCGCCCAGGTCAGCCTCAACGCCTTCGGTCACGAGGCCGCTAATGCCGTTGATGCCGCCAAGGGCGTTGGTGCCCGACGCGATGGCGCCGCTCCCCAGGATGTTGGTTCCCCTACCGGCTTCGCTTACCGGCGTGCAGAGGCCGAGGAGCAAGAACGGCGTGGTCGCGTTGGAGACGGCGAGAGCCGCTTGCGCGTCGGCGACCGTGACCACGCAGTTCGCGGCCTTTTCCGTCTTCAGCACGATCAGGTTGGGATTGCCCTGGGTGCGGTTGAAGGAGTCGAGCTTATGCTGGTTCTTGTCGATCTTGGTGTCGAGCCAGCCGATCGCCGCGTTCAGGCGGAGCCCCTGGATAGGCTGCCAGATCGATTCGAACTCGGCGCCCATGACCTTGGCGTCGATGTTCTCGTTGGCGGCGTTGCGGTTGATGATCCGGGCGATCTGGTAGCCCTTGTAGCCATAGTGGAAGGCCGCGAGGTTCACCTGCAGGGTGCCGTCCAGCAGGGTGTTCTTGGTCCCGACCTCGAAGGAGTCGACCAGTTCGGGCTTGAAGGTCGCGGGTACCGGCTCCAGCCCGATCCCCGGGCTGTAGGCCGGGTTGATCCCGCCCGCCTTGTAGCCGCGCGAATAGAAGGCGTAGACCAGCGTGTCGTTGGTGAAGCCGAGCTCCGGCTTCCAGTCGAAGCCGAAGCGGCCGGTGGGCTTCTTGAACGTGACGTTGATCTCGTCGGGGGTGCCGGGCGGCGGCGGGCCAATTCCCACACCGGGCTCGGGGAAGGTCAGGCGATGGTTGCCGAATTCCTTCTTGTCGACGGTATAGCGCAGCCCAGCCGTCCACTTGAAGTTCTCCGCCATCTGCCAGTAAAGTTCGCCGAACGCGGCATAAGACGTCAGCCGGTAAGGATTGTAATTGTCATAGTAATTGTGACCCAATCTGTTCGTAGGGTCTTTATTCGGGTCGACCGAGATGCATGGAGCCTCGCCCAAGCAGTTTGGATTTCCCGTGTTGAAGAGGTTTTGCACCTGGGCGAAGGCGGTCCCCGTGTTCAGCATGACATAGTAGTCTTCGCTCTTGGTCAGCTTGGTGTAGAACGCCCCGAGGTTGAAGTTGAGCGGGCCGTCGAAGCTCGACTGGAAGCGGATCTCCTGGCTCCACTGATCGCTGTTCAGGCTCGAGATATCGCTCGTGGCGATGCTGTTGAGCGGGCCGAGCTGGGGATCGTTGATGACGCCACCGGGGAACAGTAGTCCGTAGGCGCCCTGATAGGCTGCGACCGGAGCCTGGAGCTGGGGCGGCAGCGGCGAGCAGGGCGCGGTGAAGAAATTGCAGGCGTTCGGCGTCGTGTTTAGGTTCGTCGATGGTGTGTAGCGGTTGTAGTCCTGCCGCGTGTAAAGCTTGTAGATCGTGTAGGCGCTCAGCCAGTTGAGGCTGATGTTGTCCGTCAGATCGAACGCGGCGTTGAATTCCCAGGTGTCCTGCTTCGACTTGTAGATCGGGTCCGAGAAAGACTCGATGTCGCGAATGTTCGGGGTCTGGGTCTTGCCGACGTAGGCGTCGCCCGTCTGGAACCCGAGCAGCGTGCCAAAGAGACCGAATATCGTCCCCTGGGAATTGACCGTACCCAGCACATCGGGGGCGTAGAGCGACACCGGCCGGCAGCCCACGCTGAAGAGGCCGCGCTGGATTTGCGCGAGCTCCGGCACGTTCGAGTAGGCGACGCCGCCGATGCTGGCCGGGCCGGGATCCTTCGAGCAGAACTGCTTGCCGATCCGCGAACGGTTATCGTCCCCCTCGAAGTGGTCCCACATCGCCCAGGTCCGCAGCCTGTCGCTGGGCGTGAAGCTGACGGTCAGGCGTCCGCCCCAAAGATCGCGGTTGTCGGCGTCGTTTCCGGTGGCGATGTTCGTCCCGAAGCCGTCCCGCTTCAGGTAGGTGGCGGCCGCGCGAACGGCCACCATGTCGTTCACTGGCACGTTGATCATGCCGCGGAGCTTCATCGAGTCGTAGTTGCCATACTCGCCGCGGATGCTGGCCTGGAAATTGTCGACGGGCTTGGCGGTGAGGATGTTCACGACGCCGCCGGTGGCGTTGCGGCCGTAGAGCGTGCCCTGCGGGCCGCGCAGCACCTCGACCCGCTCCATGTCGTAGAACTCGGTCTCGAACAGGTTGTTCTGAATCAACGGCACGTTGTTCAGGTGGATGCCGGTGCCGGAATCGCCTGTGGCGCTGACCAGCTTGTTGCCGATGCCGCGGATCTGGAAGTTGTAGCCTGTGAAGTTCGACTTGCCGAAGTTCACGTT
>DASVNS010000272.1:0-4849 GCA_036383735.1 Phenylobacterium sp.
CTGACCAGCGCCTGGAAGGGCGACCACCACAAGGTGCCGCCCGGCGGCGTCATCGCCATGCCCCCGCCCCTGGCGGACGGCAAGGTGACCTTCGACGACGGCAAGCCGTCGACGGTGGACGAGCAGGCCAAGGACGTCGCGGCGTTCCTCTACTGGGCGGCCGAGCCCAAGATGATGGAGCGCAAGCAGTTCGGCCTGGGCGCGATGATCTACCTGCTGATCTTCACGGTGCTGCTGTACTTCAGCTATCGCCGGATCTGGCGGAACGTCGCCCACTGAGGCTGCGGCCAGGCAGAGTTCGAGAGGCCCCGGAGCGATCCGGGGCCTTTTGCGTTTTCGGCCTATCGCACCGGCTGGACGATCAGCCGATCGGCCGGGAAGTCGAAGCGCAGCCGGAAGTGGGCCAGGACGGGGCCGCCGACCACGCCGACCACGTCGCCTTCGGGCTTCATCAGGCCCGCCGCCACGTCGCGCCCCCGGGCCCCGGCGAATTCCACCTGCGCCAGGCGGGCGAACCAGACGCCGTCGGGATAGAGCGCGTTCGACTGGGTCGCGCCGGGGGTCGCCGCGAGGTCGTCCGCCAGGCGCATCGGCGCATTGGCGCCGGTCGCGATCACGAAGCGGCCGGAGATCTGGTGCGCGTCGTCCGAGACCGAAGCCTTGGCGGTCGGCCGGCCCAGGTCCCAGCCAAGGTCCAGGGCCCGGCCGACGAACCGCGGGGCCTGGCCCGGGCGCGAGAGCCGCAGCCGGCAGGGCGCGTAGGCGACGTCGACGACGAAGCCCTTCAGGGCGTCGGCCCCGATCACACCGACCACCGGGGTCGGCAGGTTCCAGGTCCGCACGTCGAGGTCGGCGACCTGCAACGGCAGGGCCTTGACGGTGACGCCGGCGATGGTGACGTCGCCGGTCAGGTCGGTCGCCACGATGGCCTCGGCCTGCGCCTTGGTCTCGTGGATGGCGGTCTGTGCGGCGCCGGTGTCGACGATGTAGTCGCCGGCGATCCCGGCGACCGCGGCCGGGACGGTGATCACCCCGCGCTCGAAGCGGCAGGCCGCCTCGCCCGCCCGGGCCGATGTGGCGGCCAGCAAGGCGAACGCGCCGATGTGAAGGGACGATAACCGAGCCACGGCCGACCATAGCGCGCGTTTCCGCCTTACCGCCGCCCCGTCTTGCCGCTTAAATTGGGGAAATGTCTCACACGCCCGCCTGGCGGAGTTTCAAGCGCACGCAGGACCTGACCGTCGCCACGGCCGTGCTCATCTACGCGGCCGCCGTTACGCACGCCTTCGGCCGGTTGCCCGGCGGGGCCGAATTGATCGCCCAGCGGACGCTGATCTGGCCGGCGGTGTTCCTGAGCCTGTCGTTCACCCTGCCACTGCTGATCGGCGGGGTGCGCCGGCCGCTGGCGCGCTACGTGTGGATGAGCTTCCAGGCGGGGTTCGGCCAGAACCTGCGCTCGATCCTCTATGGCGTGGCGCTGCTGGGCGGAGCGGCGGGGCTGATCTACTGGCAGATCTCCAACGCGGTGAACGGCGGGCGTTATCCGGCGGGCGTGTTCTCGGGCTACGCGGCCGGCATCGGGATCCTGGCCGCCCAGGCCGCGCTGGTCCGGGTGCTGGAACGGCACCCCGAGGTCAGGAAGCAGATCGAGATCTAGACCTCGCCGCCGCGCCCGCCGCTGTTACGCGCGAACAGGGCCAGGGTGCGCAGGCGTGACAGGCGGGCGCTGTCGGCGTGGAACCCGTTCGGCGCCACGAAGGCGTGGCCGGCCTCGTACATGTAGACCGACAGGTCGGGGTGGGCCTCGCGGATCGCCTCGACGTCGGTCGGCGGGATCAACTCGTCGGACTTTCCCAGGTGCAGGATGGTCGGGACCTTCGGGGTCTCGTCCAGATAGTCGACGATCGCACCGCCGTAATAGGCCGCTACCGCCGAGAGTCCGGCGCAGCGCGACGCGGCCAGCCAGGCGGTCGTTCCGCCGAAACAGAAGCCCAGCAGGAAGGCCGGCGGGGCGAGGGCGTCGACGGCGGCCTGCACCGCGTCCAGCACGTCGGCGCCCCAGTGCGTGGCGCGGGCGAAGCCGTCCTGGCGCGGGTACAGCGCGGGATCGGTGTCGCGCTCGGCGAAGCCTTTGTGGAAGCGGTCGAACAGGCTGGGGACCAGCACCTCGTAGCCGTCCTCGGCGAAGCCGTCCGCCAACTCCCGCAGATGGGGGGTCACGCCCCAGATGGCGTGGCAGACGACCAGGCCGCCTCGGCGCGCGTCGGTGGGCGCGGCGCGGTAGGCGTCGAAGGCGAAGCCGTCGCGGGCGCTGCGCAGCTGGACCGTCTCGCCCATCAGGCGCTCCGGCGCTCAAGCATTGTCGAACAGCTCGAGCGTGCGATGGCGGGCGAGGTCGGCGGCCTCGGCGTTGTAGCGCTCCGGGCTCTGGTTGTTGAAGCCGTGGCCGGCGCCTTCGTAGATGTAGACCGGTACGTCCGCGTTGTGCGCGGCCAGCGCCGCGGCCACCTCGTCGGCCGGGATGCCCGGGTCGGTCCTTCCGAGGTGCACGATCACCGGGCACAGCGGTTTCAGCTCCGCGTTGGCCTGCACCAGGCTGCCGTAGTAGCTGGACGCCGCGGCGAGGCCCTCGACCTTGGCCGCCGCCAGCCAGGCCAGCGAGCCGCCGTAGCAGTAGCCCACCACATGCACCTTGCCGCCGTGGTCGTTGAGGAAGTCGCGGCAAGCGGCGATGTCGTGCAGCGCCTGCTCCAGCGGTGTCGCCCTGGCATGGGCGATGCCCGCCTGCACACCGTCCGGATCGTGCTCCGCCGTGAAGTTGCGCTCGCGGCGGTCGAACAGCGAAGGGGCCAGCGCCTCGTAGCCCATCTTGGCCCAGCGCTCGACGTCGGCGCGCACATGGCGGTCGATGCCGAAGATCTCCGGCAAGACGATCACGCCACCCTTGTGCGGCGTGAAGGCGGGCTCGTGGTAGGCGACGAACTCGAAGCCGTCGGCGCCGGCCAGGGTGATCGTTTCGGCCATCGTTCGCCTCTCTGGCTCTATCCTACACGTTGAAGCGGAAGTTCAGCACGTCGCCGTCCTGGACGAGGTACTCCTTGCCTTCCTGGCGGAATTTGCCGGCCTCGCGCGCGCCGGCTTCGCCCTTGAAGCGGATGTAGTCTTCGTAGGCGATGGTCTCGGCGCGGATGAAGCCCTTCTCGAAGTCGGTGTGGATCACGCCGGCCGCCTGCGGGGCGGTGTCGCCCTTGTGGATCGTCCAGGCGCGCGTCTCCTTCGGTCCCACCGTGAAATAGGTCTGCAGGCCGAGCAGGTGGTAGGCCTCGCGGATCAGCTTGTTCAGCCCGGGCTCGGACAGGCCCAGGGTCTCGAGGAACTCGGCCCGTTCCGCGGGCTCCAGCATGGCGATCTCGCTCTCGATCTGGGCGGAGATCACCACATGGTCGGCGCCGTCGCGCCTGGCGCGCTCGGCGACCTGGTTCGACAGGTCGTTGCCGTCGGCGGCCGACGCTTCGTCGACGTTGGAGACGTAGAGGGCCGGCTTGGAGGTGAGGAGCTGGAGCATGCGCCAGGCCTTGTCGTCCTCGGCCGAGACCTGGGCCTTGCGCGCGGGCCGGCCGGCGTTCAGCTCGGCGAGGGCCAGCTGGACCAGGCGCAGCGTCTGGGTGCTTTCCTTGTCGCCGGTCTTGGCGCGCTTCTCCAGATTGACGACGCGCTTCTCAAGGCTTTCGAGGTCGGCCAGCATCAGCTCGGTCTCAATGGTCTCCAGGTCGGACAGCGGATCGACCTTGCCCTCGACGTGGGTGATGTCGTCGTCGATGAAGCAGCGGGCGACGAAGGCCACGGCGTCGCAGTCGCGGATATTGGCCAGGAACTGGTTGCCCAGGCCCTCGCCCTTGGACGCGCCGCGCACCAGCCCGGCGATGTCCACGAAGTTGATCCGCGCCGGGATGATCTCCTTGGACGGGATGACGCCGGCCAGCGATTCCAGGCGCGGCTCCGGCACCGCCACGTCGCCGGTGTTCGGCTCGATGGTGCAGAACGGATAGTTCGCGGCCTGGGCGGAGGCGGTCTGGGTCAGGGCGTTGAACAGGGTCGACTTGCCCACGTTCGGCAGTCCGACGATGGCGACTTTCAGGGCCATGGGGTGGTGCAGTTCCTTGAATAGAAGGCGCCGCACCTAGCATGGACGACCCGCGAGGCGAAGAGGGGGTCGGCGACGCCCCTTCGCCGCGCGGCTGTCATCCCGGTTTCGCGGGACGCGAAGACCGGGACCCACCAGCGCCTGGGTGTGGCGGATGCGCGCGGCGGCGCGACCGCGGTCATGGACCGGCGGTGGGCGCCTATGGGTCCCGGCCTTTCGCCTGCGGCGAAAGCCGGGATGACAACGGTGGGGGGGAGGCCGCTAGAGGCTGCTAGGGACCTGCGGCGCGTGCGTCAGTGACTTCCCCGATGGGGGAAGTGCGAAGGAAGACTTCCCCCATCGGCGACTCGCCCCTGCCGGGGCTTCGCGCCGCTTTCCCCCGGACGGGGGAAGCTGGGAAGCGATCAGCTCCCTAACAGCCTCTAGGCCGAGCCTCGCCAGGGACCGGCGGTGGGCGCGATGGTGGGCGGGGGCGGGTCGTGGGCGTCGCCTGGATCGGGATCGTCGTCCGGATCGGTGGGTTCGCCTTGCCCGGCCTCGTCCGCCATGTCCGTGGGCGGGGGAAGGCCCAGGCTGCGGTGGAGGGTTTCGATGACCTCGTGGAAGGGGCGGAGCGCGAAGTCGGCGTCCAGGACCTCGTCGTCGAGGCGGTCGCGGAGGTCTTCCAGGCGGGCCATGACCTCGTCGGGCGGGCCGTCGGCGGCC
>DASVNS010000273.1:0-2269 GCA_036383735.1 Phenylobacterium sp.
TCAGCACCAGGCCCGCTCCGGGTTCGATCGGCGCGCCGGCGGCCTTGAGGCGATCGCGGAGCAGTTCCAGGGTCTCTTCCACGCGCGGCGCGATGATGCCCTTGAGCAGGCTGCGCGGCGCCACCACCGGACCCGCGCCGGGATCGTCCCCACGCGGGGGGGCCTCGATCATCTCGCGGTCCTCGTTGGCCGAGGCGATGGCCGAGCCGTGCAGGGTCTTGATCCGCTCGGCCCCGGCGATGGAGGTCGACAGGCCACGGGCGATATCCTGGGTCACATGTTGGCCGCCCACCGGCACGGTCTCGACGTGCACCAGGCTGCCGCCACGGAACACCGAGGCCGAGGTCGAGCCCCCGCCCATGTCGATGCACACGCTGCCCAGGTCCATCTCGTCTTCTTCCAACGCGGCAAGCGCGGAGACGAAGGGCGCCGCCACGACGCCGTCGAACTGGAGGTGGGCCCGCTCGACGCAGGCGCCCAAGGTGTTGAACACGGTCTCGGCCACCGAAACGACCAGCAGCTCGACCCCCAGGGTCTTGCCGAACATGGCGCGCGGGTCGCGCACCCCGCCCTGACCGTCCACCGCCCAGGCCACCGGCAGGATGTGGATAGCGCGGCGGCCGGGCAGCTTGATCTGGGCGAGCGCGTTCTGGATCGCCCGGACCAGGTCGTTGTCGCCGATCGGCCGGGCGCCGATCGAGACGCGGCCCTGCACGCGCGAGGAGCTGAGCTGGCCACCGGCCGTGGCGATCGTGACGCCCTGGACGTTCACGCCGGCCACGTTCTCGGCCCGCTCCACGGCCTGGGCGATGGCCGCCGAGGCTTCGTCCAGATTGACGATGGCGCCGCCGCGCACGCCGCGCGACTGCACATAGCCCACCCCGCAGGTGGTCAGGGTGCGGTCGCCCCGCCGCACGCCGTCCGGCTTCATGATGAAACAGGCCACCTTGGCGGCGCCCAGGTCCACGGCCGCCACGATCTTCGGCGGCGCCAGGGCGGCCTTGAGGCCATCCCGCCCATTCTTCGGATCGGGTTTCCTGGCGGGAGCCTTGGGTTCGGGACGGTCGGCGGTCGTCAGCATCGGCGGGCTCGGTTTCATTACACGCCCGCGGAGGGCGTGGCGGCGGTGGCAAGGTCGGGGATGGGCTGCGGGGCGCGCGGGCGTACGGCGACCACGTCGGGATTACGCAGGTCGATGCGCTCGAAACCCAGCTCCAGGATACGCGAGCGCAGGTCCAGTTGCTCCAGCTGCATCAGGGCCTGTTCCTCATCCACGGCGGGCAGCTGGATCAGTGCGCCGTCCTTCAGTCGCAGGTCCCACCGGCGGTCGTCGACGCGCACCAGCGCTTCCATCCGCGCCATCAGCTTCGGGCGCTGGGCCAGGGTCGGCAGGATCTCTCCGGCATGCTGCCCCGCGCCGGCCCCCACCACCAGCGGCAGGCCGGTGAAGTTGGCCGCATTGGCCTCGGGGATCACATCGCCCTTGTCGTCGATGACCACGGTGCGGCCGTCGTGCTGCCAGACGGCCAACTGGCGGCGTTCCTTGACCGCGATCACCAGGGTGTCGGGCAACAGGCGGACCACCCGGGCCTCCTTGACCCAGCCCACTTTCTCCACGCGTTCGCGCAAGGCGTTCAGGTCCACGCCCAGCAACGGCTCGCCATTGCGGACGTCGGCGGCCCGGACGATGTCGGCCGTGGCCAGCGCCGACGCACCCTGGACATGGATGTTGTGCAAGCGAAAACCGGCGTCCCCGAATTTGCCGCTGACGCCCGAGCCGAAGGCGTCGGCGATCTGTCCGCCCCGCCCGCCGGTGGCCAGGGTGACGCCCAGGGTTAGGGTCAGCACGCCGCTGGCGATCAGCAGGATCTGCCGGGGGCTCAGTCGCCCGGCGCCGCCCACCGCCGGCGCCGCCGGGCGCCGGGCCGGGGAACTAGCGGGCGCCTTTGACCGAGGTTTCGCTGCGTTCCGCGATCCCCCCCGCGCCGCTCCGGGCATAAGCGTCCTCCGTGATCCAAAGCACCAACCGATCGAAATCCACCCCGCCCGCCGCGGCCTGCTCCGGCACGAGGGACGTGGGTGTCATGCCCGGCTGGGTGTTCACCTCCAAGAGGACCAAAACATCGTTAATGTCGTCATAACGAAGGTCCGACCTGGTAACCCCTCGGCAACCCAGGGCTGCGTGGGCCATCTCCGAGAGTTTCTTCGCTTGTTCTGTGACATGCGGCGGAATCCTCGCAGGTACGATGTGCTCGGACCCGCCTTCTCC
>DASVNS010000274.1:0-1593 GCA_036383735.1 Phenylobacterium sp.
GGGCTACGAGGCGACCATGTACCTGCTCGAGCGCGGCGTGCGCCTGACCGGCACCGACGCCTGGAGCTGGGACGCGCCGTTCAGCTACACCGCCAAGAAAATCGCCGAGACGGGCGACGTCGGCCTGATCTGGGAAGGGCATAAGGCAGGCCGCGACATCGGCTACTGTCACCTGGAAAAGCTGCACAACCTGGAGGCGCTGCCGCCGACCGGTTTCACCATCAGCTGCTTCCCGCACAAGATCCGCGCCGCGTCGGCCGGCTGGACCCGGGCCGTGGCGATCTTTGAAGAATAGGGTAAGCCGCGCACTGGTTCGACCGGTCGCTCATCCGCCCATTCCCATCCGCGCCCCGGGCGACACGCCCGTCAACAAACCGTCGATCGCATGCTCCTGCACGATCGGTTCGAGCGTGTCGACCACGCGGCAGGTGATGTGGCGCCGCAGCTCGTCCGGCAGGCTGTCGTAGTAGCCGCGCGTCAGTTGCAGGTCGTGCTTGTCGGCGTTGCGGGCATCCGGGGCGTCGACGCCAAGCACGAACACAGGGCGCGATTTGTCGGACTGGTTGGCCGTGCCGCGATGGACGGTCAGCGCCGAACGGGCGGAGATGTCGCCCATTTTCGCCAGCTTGCGCTGGGCCAGCGCCTCGTAGCGGGGCCAGCGCGACCGCGCGGGGAACATCGGGTCGTCGCCCGCCAGGTCGTCCCACTGGGTGCCGGGCGCGATTTCGAACGGTCCCATGTCCTCGGTCACGTCCACGGTGGTGATGTTGAAGGCCAGCGAATTGAGGCGGCGGCCTTGTAGCGTCGCCGCCGGCGTCGGGAAGTCGCGGTGCCACGGTTGGTGCAGCGCCCCCGGGCCGGGCACGTCGAAGCCGGCTTCGACGATGCGGTAATCCGGTCCCAGGATGGCGCGGCAGACCGCCACCACCCAAGGGTGCGTGATGATGTCGATGAAGCCGCTCAGGCGCTCCGGGTGGATCTCGACGTAGTAGCGGTTCGGTCCCCGTGGCAGCGCGCCGCCGGGTTGGGCCAGCGCCTCCTGGAACAGCACGGCGATATCCGCGCCCAGTCGCCGCACCCATTCGGTCGGGAAGGCGTTTTTGCAGGCGATAAAGCCGTCGCCATACAGGCCACCCATGATGGCGGCTTCGGTGTACTCGGCCGGCGTCGACGGGGGGCGGTGGTCCGGATCCATGATGGCTCCTTGTTTCGATGCGCTCACGAATTATTGTAATCAATCGCCCCAATCGGCGCGGCACGGCTGAACCGCCCGTGGCGTCCGGGGGCGCACTGTGCGCTAGCGAACAGCGGCCCGCGCCAAAGACTTCTATCATTGACGGCCCACAGGTCAGCCGTGCCCAGCCTTACGGTGGCGCACGGGGTGGCGACCCAATCAATAGGAGTTTTTTGTATGCGCTTTTATCACCGTTTCCTGCTCTGGCTCTTGATGGCGGTGGCGGCTCCCGTCGCCGTGGCCGTGCCACCGATCAAGCCGGCCGCCGAGGCGCCGGCCGTTCCCGCCGATACGCTGGGCCGCGAGACGCCGCGCTCCATGGTCGCCGGCCTGATCGGCGCCTTGGCCGAACTGGACTA
>DASVNS010000275.1:0-15969 GCA_036383735.1 Phenylobacterium sp.
GCCCCGCGTCAGCCCGCCCGGCCGCGGGGGGTTCGGCACCCGGCTGATCGAGCGGGGCCTCGCAGCCGACCTCAACGGCGAAGTCCGCATCGCCTATCCCGCAGACGGCGTCGTCTGCACGATCCGCGCACGCCTGAAGCAGGCGGAGGACGGAGAGGCGACGGAAGCACCCAAGCGCTCGACGCAGCGGCGCGAGGCCACCTATCCCGCCGCCGAAGCCGCGCCACCCGCCTGAACCAGTCGTCCCCGGGGGTGAGCCCCGCCGAATCCCTGCGCTTGATCAGCCGCGATGATCCACATCCCCACCGCGACCTGGGCGCATACCGCCTTCGACCTTGCGGCGTGGGGCGCGGGGCTGGCGCTTGGGTAGCCGGTTCCATGAACAGCCACACGTCCTCGCCCATAGGGACGAGGAGTACGCATGGCCGCCGTAGCCGCCGACACGCCGCCCGCCCGGGCCACGCGCCGCGAATGGATCGGGCTAGGCCTCGTGGTGCTGCCGTGCGTGCTCTACTCAATGGACCTGACGGTCCTGAACCTGGCCGTTCCCTCGCTTTCCGCCGACCTGAAGCCCAGCGCCGTCCAGCTCCTGTGGATCGTCGACATCTACGGCTTCATGGTCGCCGGCTGGCTGATCACCATGGGCACGCTGGGTGACCGGATCGGGCGCCGCCGGCTGTTGATGTTCGGGGCTGCGGCCTTCGGCCTGGCGTCCGTCGTGGCGGCCTTCGCACCTACGGCCGAGGCGCTGATCGCCGCCCGCGCCCTGCTGGGCGTGGCCGGGGCCACCATAGCGCCGTCCACGCTCTCGCTGATCCGCCACATGTTCCAGGACGAGCGCCAGCGCACCTTCGCTATCGGCGCCTGGGGCACGGGCTATGCGGCTGGCGGACTCATCGGGCCGGTCCTGGGCGGGGTGATGCTGCAGTGGTTCCCGTGGGGCTCGGTCTTCCTGGTGGCCCTCCCGGTGATGGCGCTGGTGCTGATCGCTGCCCCGCTGCTGCTGCCGGAATACAAGGACCCCAACGCCGGCAGGTCCGACGTGGTCAGCGCCGGCCTGTCGCTGAGCGCCGTGCTGGCGATCGTCTACGGCCTGAAGCGGACCGCCGAGGCCGGCCCCTCGGTCCTGGCCGGCGCCTCGGTCGTCGGAGGCCTGCTGCTGGCCTGGGCGTTCGTCGAGCGGCAGAGGCGGTTGACCGATCCTCTGATCGACCTGTCGCTGTTCGGCTCGAAGACCTTCTCCACGGCGCTCACCATCAACCTGCTGGGCTGCCTGGTGATCTTTGGGACGTTCCTGTTCATCGCCCAGTACCTGCAGCTGGTGCTGGGCCTGTCGCCGCTGGAGGCGGGCCTATGGCAGCTGCCGTCGGCCGCCGCGACCACGGCGGGTTCGATGCTCTCGCCCTGGTTCGTGCAGCATGGACGGCCCTCCCGCGTGGTGGCTGGCGGCATGGGCCTCCTGGCGCTGGGTCTGGCGATGCTGACCCAGGTTTCCTGGGGTGGGCTGCCGTTGCTCGTCACGGCCTGCGTGGTGATGTCGCTTGGGCTCGGACCGACCTTCGTCCTCACTTCGGACCTGATCCTCAACGCCGCCCCGCCCGAGCGGGCCGGCGGCGCGGGCGCGATCTCGGAGACCGGCTCGGAGTTCGGCGGCGTCATGGGCATCGCCCTGTTGGGCAGCCTGGGTGTCGCCATCTACCAGGCGCTGGCGCCAGACACCGACCACGCCTCGTTGGGGCTGGCCGTCGCGGAGGCGCGGCGGATCGGCGGCGCGGCGGGCACGGCCCTGCTGTCCGAGAGCCGGAGCGCCTTTGTGCAGGCCCTGCAGATCGTCGCCGGCCTCGCTGCCGCGATCTCCGCGGCAGGGGCGGCAGCGGCGCTGGTGCTGCTCGGCGACCGGCGGCGATCGGCGGCTTAAGCCGCCGCGCGCTTGTCGCCGGCGCCGGTAATGCGGGCTTGGGCGATCTGGCTGGCGACCTCGTTCGTCGGCCGGCGCTCGGTTTGGGCCTGGTCCAGAACTTCCTCGAGGGTCAAGGCCAGGCGATCCAGCTTGGCTTCGACCCAGGCCGGATCGAAGGCCTCGCCGCGCTCCAGCGCCCGGATCTCGCCCGCCACGTTGATGATGCCGCCGCCGTTGATGACGTAGTCGGGGGCGTAGAGGATGCCACGATTGAACAGGTCGCGGCCGGCCTCGGCGTCGGCCAGCTGGTTGTTGGCGCCGCCGGCGATGATCCGGGCGCGCAGGCGCGGCAGGGTGTCGAGGCTGACGGCCCCGCCCAGCGCACAAGGGGCGAACACGTCCACATCGGCGTCGAAGATGGCGCTGGGCGCCACGACCTCCGCGTCGGTGGCGGCGGCCACCCGACGCAGCGTCTCCGAGTTCATATCGGTCAGCACCAGCCGGGCGCCGGCGGCGTGCAGTTTGTGGGCCAGGTGGCCACCGACGTTGCCCACGCCCTGGATCGCCACCCGCACCCCGTCGAGGTCGCGCTTCAGGGTGCGCTGCACACAGAGGCGGACGCCGCGGAACACGCCCTCGGCGGTGACCGGGCTGGGGTCGCCCGACGCGGCGGGATGTCCCTCCAGGCCGGCGACATAGCGGGTGTGCCGACGCGCATGCTGCAGGTCGGCGACCGACACGCCGACATCCTCGGCCGTCCAGTACTTGCCGCCGCAATCCTCGACCGCGCGTCCGAACGCCTCGAACAGCGCCGGGGTCTTCTGGGTGCGGCTGTCGCCGATGATCACCGACTTGCCGCCACCCAGGTCCAGGTCGGCCATGGCGTTCTTGTAGGACATGGCGCGCGAGAGCTTCAGCGCGTCCTCCAGCGCCTCGGCCGCGCTGGCGTAGGGCCACATCCGGCAGCCGCCGGCCGCCGGGCCACGGACGGTGGAATGGACGGCGATGATCGCCTTCAAGCCGGACTTCTCGTCGCAGAAGGCGTGGACGCCTTCATGACCCTCAAACGCGGGAGAATCGAACAAGGTCATGCCGAAGACTCCGGGTCATGAGGGGTGATTCTAGCGGCAATTAGGCTCGCACGGGGCATATCACAACCCCGAGTCCTGTCGCCCCGCAGCGGCCTGCCTGCCGCTGTCGGCCGGAGCGCCCGGAATGGGCGGCGCGCTGGACGGCAGCGGCGCCTGCGGATCGCGGATGAAGGCCAGCACGTCGCCGATCACCAACGCCCGCTGCTTGTCGCGCGTCAGCAGGTGGTGGCCGGCGGCGTAGTAGGCCGTGCGGTCGTAGGGCCGCAACCGTTTGACCGCCCGGAAGGCGGCGTTCTTCGGGATGATGTCGTCGTGCGCGCCGTAGAGATAAAAGGTCGGCAGCCGGTCCTCGCCCACGTCCTTGGCGGCGCGATCCATCAGCTTGACCAGCCCATAGAGCGTGTCCGACCGCGCGCCCCAGATCATCAGTCGGTCGCGGCCCATGGCGATCAGTTCGTCGCGGTTGTCGGTGGGATAGATGCGGTCGGTAAGCCAGCGCGGCGGCGTGTAGATCTTCGCCGCGGTGAAGTTGGCCGCCAGCCACAGGAGGGTCTTGTTGGGCAGCGGCTGAGCCTTGAAGCCCCAGACGCCCGGCGACAGCAGCACCAGGCGATCCGCCGCGGGCGGCCGGTCGGTGGCGAAGGCGGCGGCGGCGACCGACCCGCCCATGCTCTCCCCCACCACGGTGACCACCGCGTGCGGATACTTCGCCCGGGCCAGCGCGGTGACCGTGCGCAGGTCCTCGATCATCAGGTCGTCGCCCGCCCAGATGCCGCGCCCCGGGGAACGGCCGAAGCCTCGCTGGTCGTAGGCCATCGTGGTGACGCCTTGGGCCGCCCAGGCCTCCGCCGCGAAATGGAAGGCGTTGGCGTAGTCGTTCATGCCGTGGGCGGCGACCACCACGGCCCAGGGCTCGCCCTGCGCTTCCCACGTCGTCAGGCCCAGGCGCGCGCCGTCGAAGCTGACCACGGCGTCGGCTTCGATCCGGGGACCCTGGAAGCCCACAGGCGGCTTGCCGGCCTGCTGCACCATCAGCGGGGTGCAGGCGGAGAGGGCGAAAAGCAGGAAGACGAGGGCCAGGCGCTTCATGTCGGGACAGACTATAAGGACGCGCCGATTAACCTCAGGAAAAAGCGGCGGTCAGCCTGCGTCGTCCGCGACCGGTAGCCGCATGCGCCAGACGCCGCGGAAGGTTTCCGGATCGGCGGGCTTGTTGTGACGCAGGATCACCAGCTTTCCCTGCCGGGCCAGCCCTATGGCCGCGCTACGAACCCGACCGAGCATGCGTCGCCAGCCCTCGGGGTCGATCGACCTCGCGACATCCTCCGGCGCCACGGACTTGCCCGCGGGCGCCTTGGCCAGCAGTTCGAATATCACGGCCTCGATCGGATCCATCAGCCGCCCCTTTTCAGCGTTTCGCGGGCGATGATCACCTGCTGGATTTGGCTGGAGCCCTCATAGATGCGGAATATCCGCACGTCGCGATAAAGCCGCTCGACGCCGTACTCGGCGATGTAGCCAGCGCCGCCGAATATCTGCACGGCGCGGTCGGCCACGCGGCCCACCATCTCGGAGGCGAAGTACTTCGAGGCCGAAGCTTCCATGGTGACGCCCTGGCCCGCGTCGCGCTTGCGGGCCGTCTCCATGGTCAGGGCCCTGGCCGCCAGGGCCTCGGTCTTGGAGTCGGCGATCATCCCCTGGATAAGTTGGAACTGGCTGATCGCCTGGCCGAACTGCTTGCGCTCCGAGGCATAGGCCACGCTGTCGGTGATCAGCCGCTCGGCCACGCCGACGCACAGGGCCGAGATGTGCAGACGGCCCTTGTCGAGCACCTGCATGGCCACCTTGAAGCCTTCGCCCTCGGCGCCGATGCGGTTTTCGACCGGCACGCGCACGTTGTCGAAGATCACATCGCAGACGTGGGCGCCCTGCTGGCCCATCTTCTTCTCGGGCTTGCCGACGCTCAAGCCGGGCAGGTTGCGTTCCACGAGCAGGGCCGAGACACCGCCGGCGCCCGGCTTCGACGGGTCGGTGCGCGCCATGACCGTGAAGAGATCGGCCTTGTTGGCGTTGGTGATGTAGCGCTTGGAGCCGTTCAGGACGTAGTGGTCGCCGGCGCGGACGGCGCGGGTCTGCACGGCTGCGGAGTCCGATCCCGCCTCAGGCTCCGTGAGCGCGAAGGAGGTTATGATGTCGCCCGAGGCGATGCCCGGCAGGTATTTCTCCTTCTGGGCGTCGCTGCCGAACATCACCAGCGCCTGGGAACCGATGCCGACGTTGGTGCCGAAGGTGGACCGGAAGGCCGGGCTGGTCCGGCCCAGTTCCATCACGACCAGGCACTCGTCCTCCATCGAAAGGTCCAGGCCGCCGTATGCCTCAGGGATCGAAAGGCCGAAAAGCCCGAGGGCCTTCATTTCCTCCACCAGCTCGGCGGGCATGGCGTCTTCATCGGCCACCTTCGCCTCGAGCGGGCGCAGGCGTTCGCTGACGAAACGGCGCACGGCCTCGATGAGCTGGTCGCGGGTTTCGGTGTCGAGCGCCATTCGCAATCCCTCTGTTTCCAGGCCGCCGGCGCGGCTGCCTGTTGAACCTTAGCAGGCCTGTCGCGACGACAAGCGTCGGTCATGTTCGGTGCGCACGCGGCGCCGGGCGACGGCGCAGGTCGGCGCGCATACCCGCAAAACGACCTGCGGGCGAAGGCCCGCATCGACCAAGAACGCTTTCCCATTCCGCACCCCCATGCTTAGAGCGTGCGCCTCAGGCGGTCATTTAAGGCGTACGTGCATGGACGGCGGCGGCAACGAGAACGGCTACGCCGCGGCGCTCACCACCGCCACGGATGGCGAGTGGGCCGGCTGGTCGCACTATCCTGGCGGCGACCCCTTCGAGGATCTGGCCGGCCCCTTCTACTTCCGCGTCGACGACCAGGGGCCGGTGTGCGCGTTCCGGATCGAGAAGAGGCATCTGAACGCGAGCGGGTTCCTGCACGGCGGCTGCTTCATGACCTTCGCCGATTTCGCGCTGTTCGTGATCGCGAGCGATGCCCTGACCGGCCAAAACGCGGTGACGGCGACGTTCAATTGCGAGCTGGCCGGCGCCGCTTCCGAGGGTCAGCTTGTCGAGTGCCGCGGCGATGTGGTGAAGGCGGCCCGTAGCATGATCTTCGTCCGCGGCCTCATGACGGCGGGAGGCGACACGATCATGAGCTTCTCGGCGACCGTGAAGAAGCGGAGCGCCCGCACGGGCTGAGCTCGTTGGAGGAGCGACGATGACGGATTGGAACCTGCCTTGGGACGGTGGCTGCCGCTGCGGCCGGGTACGGATGAGGATCGGCGCCGCGCCACTGCTCACCATGGCCTGCCACTGCACCGGCTGCCAGCGGATGACCGCCAGCGCCTTCTCACTCAGCGTCGCCGTGCCAAGCGAGGCATTCGAGGTGACCGCCGGCGAGCCCGTGATCGGCGGTCTGCATGGCGAGGACGTGCATCACTACTTCTGTCCGCACTGCATGAGCTGGCTCTACACGAAACCTCAAGGCCTGGACGGGTTCGTCAACGTGCGCTCGACGATGCTGGATGGCGTCCCGGCCTCCGAACCGTTCATCGAAACCTACGTTTCGGAGAAGCTGTCGTGGGTGACGACACCGGCTGCCCATAGCTATCCCGCCTTCCCAAGCCTGAAGAGCTACGGTGACCTGTTCCAGGCGTTCGCGGAGCACCATCGGACGACCGCGACATAGCCGCGCCGGCCCTAGCTTCGCCTCACATTTCGCTTACATGAGCGAACCAGGGACGCTCCCACAAGGATATCCATGACGAAGTCTTCCGCCGTCGCCGGCTTGGCGGTCGCCGCCGGCCTGGCCCTCACGTCGACCGCCGGCGCGCAGGCCGCGCCCGGCGTGGAGGGCGTCTGGCGCAATCCCAAGAATTCGGTCCACGTGAATATCAAGCCCTGTGGGCCAAAGCTGTGCGGCTTCGTGATCTGGGCCAGCGCGGACGCGCAGGAAGACGCGCGCAAGGGCGGGACGGACAACCTGATCGGCTTGCAGCTGCTCCGTGACTTCGGACCCGAGAAGCCGGGGGTCTGGAAGGGCAAGGTGTTCGTGCCCGACCTCAAGGCGACGTTCTCCGGGCGCGCCGAGCTGATGGACACCAACACCCTGAAGGCGCGCGGCTGCCTGCTGGCCGGGGTGCTTTGCAAGGCTCAGACCTGGCGCCGGGTCGGCGGCGCGGGCGACTGAAACTGGGCCGCAGGCTTGCCTTGCGGCCGCCACGGGATGAAGTGCTCCGGCAGATGGACCTGTCGCCGCTGACCTCCGCCGATACCCCCCAGGTGATGCGCATCGAGCGCCTGCCGGGCCGGATGCGGGGGCGCCAAAGCTGGACACCTCAGCCCGGCTCTCGCTACCAGCGGTTGACCTAGAGGAGGGGCCCAGGGACATGGCGAGCTTGGCAGGTGCGGTGCGAAGGGCCCGGCGGCTTGCGGACCGGGTTCGAAGCCGACTGAACCCGGTCAGCCAGATGGACCTCAAGGCGGTCAACGTCCGCTACGTCGCGTCGGTGAAGAACCGGATGCCGCACAATGAGGCGATGGAGCTGGCGATTGGCGGAGGCTTCCAGCAGATCGGCGCCATCGAGGTGGCGCTGCTGCGCCACTACGGGCTGCCCCGGGATGGCGATCTGATCGACGTGGGCTGCGGCTCGGGTCGCCTGGCCAAGCCGCTGTCGGCCTGGCTGCGGGGGCGATACCTGGGGATCGACCTGGTGCCCGCGCTGGTGGCGCACGCCCGCAAGATCGTGGCGCGCGCGGATTGGCGCTTCCAGGTCATCCGCCATATCGGCATCCCCGAAGCGGATGGCGTGGCGGACATGGTCTGCTTCTTCTCGGTCCTGACCCACCTGACCCACGAGCAGAGCTATTGCTACCTCGAGGAGGCGCGGCGGGTGCTGAAGCCCGGAGGCCGCGTCGTCTTCTCGTTCCTCGAGTTCCGCGAGCCGGCGCACCGCAAGATCTTCCTGGACACCGTGGAGGCGACGAAGCGCAAGGTCGAGTTTCCGATGAACACCTTCGTCGACCGCGACGCGATCGCCTGCTGGGCCGCCGGCCTGGGGCTGGACATGGTGGAGATCCGCGATGCGGCGGACGAGATCGTGGCCGAGGGCTGTCTCGGCCAGTCCATCTGCGTGCTCCAGAAGGCGGTTTAGCCGAACAGGCCCGCCGGCAGCAGGCCGACGATGGAGGCGGTCAGGCAGGTGGCGAGGAAGCCCGCCATCATCGCTCTCCACACCATCCCCACGATCTCGTTGCGCCGCTCGGGGACCAGCACCGAGAAGCCCGCCAGGTTGATGCCGACCGAGGCGATATTGGCGAAACCGCAGAGGGCGTAGGTCATCAGGACGCGGGTACGCGGCTCCATGCCGTCGAGCGGGATCGCGCCCATCTTGATGAAGGCGGTGAACTCGGTCAGCACCAGCTTCACCCCCAGCAGCGAGCCCGCCGTCGGCGCGTCGCGCCAGGGAACCCCGATGGCCCAGGCCAGGGGTGCGAAGACGATGCCCAGGCCGCGTTCCACGGACAGCGGGGCCCCGGCCACGTTGCCGAACATGCCCAGCATGTTGTTGATCATGGCGGTGAGCGCCACGAACACGATCAGCGTGGCGCCCACGTTCAGCATGATCTGGAGGCCGTCGGTGGTGCCTTTGATCAGGGCGTCGATGGAGCTGTCGTATTTCTTGGCGGCCAGGGGGTCGTAGGCCTGGGCCTGCTCGATGGCGGCGTCGCGCGGTACGATGATCCGGGCCAGCAGCACCCCCGCCGGCGCCGAGACGATGGAAGCGGTCAGCACGTGGGCCGCCGCGCCCGGCAACACCCCGGCGAGGATGGTGGCGTAGGCCACCATGGTCGAGCCCGAGACGCAGGCCATGCCCACCGCGATCAGCATGAAGAGTTCGGAACGCGAGAGGCCCGGCAGGTAGCTGCGAATGAAGATCGGCCCCTCGACCTGGCCCATGAAAACCGTCGCCGCGGTCGCCAGCGCCGGCGGTCCGCGCAGCCCCATGGTCCGCTCGAAGACGAAGCCGAAGCCCTGGGTGATCCAGACCAGGATTTTCCAGTGCCAGAGCAGCGCTGCGAGGGCGCAGACCACCAGGATCACCGGCAGCACCCGGAACGCAAAGACGAACAGCGAGCCGGCGTCGGTCAGCGGATAGGGTTGATTCGGCGTCCCGGCGAGAAAGCCGAACACGAACGCCACGCCGGTCTGGGTGGACGAGGCCAGTCCATCGACCGCTACGCCCACGCCTTGAAGGCCCGAACGCACCGCGGGCAAGCCGAACAGCGCCAGCACCAGCAGGGCCTGGACCAGCATGGCGCCGATCGCCAGCTTCCAGGGGAACCTGCTCCGGTTCTCGGAGACCGCCCAACAGACGAACAGGATCAGCGCAACGCCGACAAGACTCTGGGCGTTCTCCGGACCGAAACCGAGCATGCATCCCCCGACGCGCCGCCCATCCAGCGGCGCAGTACGGCAATCCACGCTGAAAGCGGGCTGCGCGCAAGCGCGGAAGGCGGCGGCGAGCGCAATCGCTCCGGCCTGCCCCCAACCCTGCGTCAGCTTGCGCCGTTCCGTTCCCGCCGCTACACGCGCCGCCAACTGGATCGCTGTTCTTAAAAGGGAAACGCCATGACGGACATCCGCTTCGACGGCCAGGTGGCGATCGTGACGGGCGCCGGGGGCGGCCTGGGGCGCGCCCACGCACTGGAACTCGCACGGCGCGGCGCCAAGGTGCTGGTCAACGATCTCGGCAATGCCATGGACGGCTCGGGTGACTTCTCCGAGGCCTCGTTGAAGGTCGTCGAGGAGATCAGGGCGGCCGGCGGCGAAGCCATCGCCAACAGTTCCTCGGTGACCGACGACGTGGGCGTCGAGCGGATGGTCAAGGACGCCATGGACGCGTGGGGTCGCATCGACATCCTGATCGCGAACGCGGGGATCCTGCGCGACAAGACGTTCACCAAGATGGACTTCGCCGACTTCCAGGTGGTGGTGGACGTCCACCTGTTCGGCACGGTCAAGCCGGCCAAGGCCGTGTGGGACATCATGCGCGCGCAGGGCTATGGGCGGATCGTGGTCACGACCTCGTCCACCGGACTCTACGGCAACTTCGGCCAGTCGAACTATGGCGCGGCCAAGCTGGGCCTGATCGGCTTCATGAACACGCTGAAGCTCGAAGGTCAGAAGAGCAACATCCACGTCAACGCCATCGCGCCGGTGGCCGCCACGCGGATGACCGAGAACCTGTTGCCGCCCGAAATGCTGGCGCAACTGAACCCGGAATACGTCACGCCGGGCGTGGTCTTCCTCTGCTCGCAGGACGCCCCCACGGGCCAGATCCTGACCGCCGGCGCAGGCGCCTTCGCGGTGGCCCACATGGTTGAAACGGAGGGCGCCTACCTGGGTCGCGACGCCAGCGTGGAAGCGATCCGCGACAACTGGGCGAAAATCTCGGACGAAACAGGCCAGAAGCCCTACTTCAACGGCGGCGAGCAGACGCTGAAGATGATGCGCAAGGCGCAAGGCGGTTGATCGGCAAGCTTCGGCGCACCGAAGTTTCGACGGGCGGCCCTCGCGCCGCCCGTTTCATTCCTGCAATCGGAAACCGCTTGCGCCCCGCTTGGTGAGCGCGCGTAACCTGCAGCCAACGTCCGGCAGAGACGGGTTGGAGGAGCGCACAACAGGTGTCACAGCCTCAGTCGCCGTCGGCCGCGCCCAGCATGAACCTGCGGGCCATCTTCGCCTTCGCCAGCGTCAGCATTCCCATCCAGGCGCTGGTCCTGGCGATCAGCGTCCACCTGCCCCGCTACTTCGCCAGCCATATCGGCCTGGAGCTGGCGCTCGTCGGCGCCGCGTTCGCCATGGTCAGGCTGATCGACATCCCGATCGACGTGACGCTCGGGATGGCCATGGACCGGACCCGCAGCCGCTTCGGCCGCTATCGCGTCTGGCTGACGCTGGGCGCGCCGATGCTGATGGCGGGCCTGTATGGCCTGTTGCTGGCCAATTCCTCGACCACACAGTTCGGCCTGACGGGGATCCTGCTGTTCCTCTACATCGGTTACTCGATGGTCTACCTGTCCCACCTCGCCTGGGGCGGGGTGCTGGGCCCCACCTATCGGCAACGCTCCCGCGTGTTCGGCGCCGTCATCGGCCTGGGCGTCCTGGGCGCCGTGACCGTGCTGATCATTCCGATCGTCATGCAGCAACTCGGCCACACCGAGGGCGAGGGCGTGCGGGCGATGGTCTGGTTCATCATCGGGGCAGTTCCGGCGACCGTGCTGCTGGTGCTGGCGACCACGCGCGAGCCGATCACCCGCGAGACCGGCGCGGCCTTCAAGGTCCGCGACTACCTGACCCTGCTGAAGCGCGGCAACGTCCTGCGGCTGCTGGCGGCGGATCTATGCTCTACGCTGGGGCCGGGCTGGATGGCGGCGCTCTACCTCTTTTATTTCAAGGACAGCCGCGGCTTCGACACCACGGCCGCCAATCTGCTGCTGATGATCTACATCGCCGCCGGCTTCGTCGGCGCGCCGCTGCTGGCCTGGCTGGCCAACCGCTTCGGCAAGCATCGTGCGCTGATGGTCTCGACCACCGCCTTCTCCCTGGGCCTGATGACCGTGCCGTTCCTGCCGGTCGGGAACTTCCTCGCCTTCGCGCCCGGCATGTTCCTGGTCGGCGCCATGGCCGCGGGCTTCACGGTGATGATCCGCGCCCTGACCGGCGATATCGCCGACGAGGTCCGCCTCGACACCGGACGTGAATGGATGGGCCTGATGTATGCGCTCACCATCGGCACCACGAAGATCGCTTCTGGCCTGTCGGCCCTGACCTTTATGCTGCTCGCCGCCATCGGCTACCAGGCCAAGGTCGGCGCCGTGAATACCCCGGAAGCCGTCCAAAGCCTGGAACTCGTCTTCATCGTCGGCCCCATCGTTTTCGTGATGCTCGCGGGCGCCTGCTTCATCGGTTACCGGCTGACACCCGAGCGCCACGCCGAGATTCGCCGCCAGCTGGCGGATCGGGACGCCATGGACGATCCGGCGGCGGCGCTCGAAAGCCTGACCGGCGAGCACCTGGCGCCCGTAGGGCGGTCTTCATGACGCTGACGCCGCGCGTGGGTCAGGCCAGCTTCCGCGCAAGCTCCAGGAACGCCTTGGCCGCCGCGCTTTCGGTATGGGTGGCCACCAGGGGGCGGCCAGCGTCGCAAGCTTCACGCAGCGCCACCTCGATGGGGATCTCCGCCAGCAGCGGGACGCCCAGCCGCTCGGCTTCGCGCCGCGCCCCGCCCTCGCCGAAGATCGGCACGCGGACCCCGGAACTGTCGGCGAAATAGGCCATGTTCTCGACCACGCCCAGGATCGGCGCGCCGGTCTTTTCGAACATGTGAGCCGCGCGCCGGGCGTCGATCAGCGCGATCTCCTGTGGCGTGGAAACGATCACCACCCCGTCCATCTTCACGTTCTGGACCAGGGTGAGCTGGATGTCGCCGGTGCCGGGCGGCAGATCGAGGATCAGCACATCCAGCGGCTCGGCCTCGGTCCCCCAGTTCGACTTCAGCAGGCTGCGGAGCGCCGACGAGGCCATCGGCCCGCGCCAGATGTTCGCCGTGCCGGGCTCCACGATGAACCCCACGGACATGACCTTCACACCCCACGCCTCCATGGGATTGAGGCGCTTCTCCTCATCGAAGGTGGGCTCGCCATCGACGCCGAGCATGGTCGGCGCGGACGGCCCGTAGATGTCGGCGTCCAGCAGGCCCACCCGCTTGCCCAGCACGGCAAAGGCGGCGGCCAGGTTGATGGCGACGGTGGACTTGCCCACGCCGCCCTTGCCGCTGGCCACCGCGATGACCTTCGTCACGTGCGGCGGGCGCACCGCGTCCACCATCGGGTGAAGCTGCGCCTGCGGATCCTCCGTAACCCGTGCCCGACGCCCGGCCGGGCTCTCCTGCGGCTTAGGCGCGCGCGGGCTGACCTTGAGCTGTGGCGCGGAAGGCGCCTGGACTTCCGAGGTCAGCACCACCTGGGCCACTTCGACCCCGTCCACATCCGCCAGCGCCGCCTCGGCGCGGTCCCGCACAGGGCGGTAGAGTTCGATGTCCGCCGGCGCCACCTCCAGCATGAAGGCCGCCCGGCCGCTGCGCAGGACCAGGCCCCGGACGAGGCCCGCCGCGGTCAGCCCCTTGCCCGACTTCGGATCGACGATCGTGTCGAGCGCCCGGAGGATCGCTGTCCGGTCCGGTCCTGCTGGTTCGCTCATGCGGCTTTGTCTTGCTTTGCGTAGGTGGGGGTCTCATATCCGGCTGGCAGCGTCGGTTTACAAGCCCGCCAGGGGCTTTAAGCAATAGCGCTACGGGACGGCGTGAATGTCCCGAGGGAGCATACGCGAACCACCTGATGCCCTGGAATGACAATGCCAACCCGGGACCCTGGGGTTCGCCGTCCGGCGATGACAAACGTGACCCGCCACGCCGGCCTTCCGGCGGCGGGGGCGGGGGCGGCCCGCGCGGCCCTGGGGGTCCTGATTTCAACGCCGGCTTCGACCGCCTGAGCCAGCGCCTGCGCGACCTGATGGGCGGGCCGGGCGGCCAGCCCCGGCGAGGCCTGATACCCGTCGTGGCGGGCGTCGCGTTCGCTCTCTGGGCGGCCTCGGGCGTCTACGTCGTGCAGCCGAACGAACAGGCCATCGTGATGACCTTCGGCGCCTATTCGCGCTCCGAGACGCCGGGCCTGCGCTATCATCTGCCCGCGCCTATCGAACGCGTGGAAAAGGTGCCGGTCACCAGCCTGAAGCGGACCGACGTGGGCGGCGCCGGCAGCGACGCTGAATCCACCGCGGCGAGCCAGATGCTCACCGGCGACGAACAGATCATCGACGTCGATTTCAGCGTCACCTGGCGGGTGTCGGACGCCGCCCGCTACCTGTTCGCCACGCGCGACCCCGAGGACGCCGTCAAGGACGTGGCCGAGAGCGCCATGCGCGAGGTCGTCGGCAAGACCCAGCTGCAGCCGATCATCTCCACCGGCCGCGGCCAGGTCCAGCAGCAGACGGCGGAACTGATGCAGCGGACGCTGGACGCCTGGGGCGCCGGCATCAGCATCGTGGAAGTCCAGATCCGGTCGGCCGGCCCGCCGTCCGAGGTGGTGGCCGCGTTCCGCGAGGTGAACAACGCCCAGCAGGACGCCGACAGCGCCGAGAACGAGGCCAATACCTACCGCAACCGCGTGATCAACGAGGCCAAGGGCGACGCGGCGCGGATCACCCAGGCTGCGCAGGCCTACCGCGAACAGGCGGTGCGCGAAGCCACCGGTGAAGCCTCCCGGTTCAACCAGATCTACACCGAATACCGCCGCGCGCCGGGCGTCACCCGCGACCGCCTCTACATCGAGACCATGCAGCGCATCCTGCAGAACTCGAACAAGGTGGTGATCGACGCCAAGGGCGCGACCGCCCCGATCATCCTGCCGCCCGACGTCTTCCGCCCGAAGTCGCAGCCAGCGCCGCAGATCGAGGTCGGCCCGGCCCAGCCTCAACCCCAGACCCAGCCCAAGAGCGCCCAATGAGCACGCGCAGCCTCGTGATGGGCCTGCTGGGCCTGTTCCTGATCACCCTGGTCTTCCAGACCTTCTACATCGTCGACCAGCGCCAGCAGGCGATCGTCGTGGCGTTCGGCGACCCCGTGCGGGTGGTGAACCCGCCAGGCCGGAGCGAAGCGGGCCTGAACCTCAAGATCCCCTTCGTCGAGCAGGTGATCAAGCTGGACCGGCGCAACATCGCCCTGGAGGCCGACAAGGAAGAGATCATCACCGCGGGCCAGGAGCGCCTCGTGGTGGACGCCTTCATCCGCTATCGGATCTCCGACCCGCTCCAGTTCTATCGGACGCTGCGCGACGAGACGACGGCCACCGACCGGATCGAGCGGCTGGTGAATTCATCGCTGCGCCAGGTGCTGGGCTCGGCCAACTCCACCGACATCATCTCCGGTCGCCGCGCACAGTTGATGCAACAGGCCAAGCTGGACGTGGACCAGCGCGCCCGGGCCTCGCGCCTGGGCATCCAGGTCATCGACCTGCGGATCAAGCGTGCGGACCTGCCGGCGCAGAACCGTGAAGCGGTGTTCCGCCGCATGTCCACCTCGCGCCAGCAGGTGGCGGCCCAGCTCCGCGCCCAGGGCGAGCAGAAGAAGCGCGAGATCATCGCCCAGGCCGACAAGGAGGTGGCGATCACCCTCGCCACCGCCCGCGAACAGTCGGGTCAGACCACCGGCGAGGGCGACGCCCTGCGCACGCGGATCTTCGCCAGCAGCTTCGGCAAGGATCCGTCGTTCGCGGCGTTCTTCCGCTCCATGCAGGCCTACGAGGCCAGCCTCGCGGATGGCCAGACGACCCTGGTGCTGTCCCCCGACAGCGCCTTCTTCCGCTATTTCGAGCGCGGCCCGACCGGACGCTGAGGCTCGCGCAGCCAGTCGCGAACCTCGTGCAGGTCGTGGGCGATCCGGACGCACAGCGTATGCATCTCCTCGGTCGGATCCAGCATGTCGGGAACCATCACGGTCATCATGCCGGCTGACGAGGCCGAGCGGACGCCGTTGTGGCTGTCCTCCAGCGCCAGGCAGTCGGCCGGCTCGACGCCCAGCGCCAAGGCCGCCTTCAGGAACGGCTCGGGATCGGGCTTACCGCGGGTCTGAACGTCCCGGGTGATGAGGGCGTGAAACCGGTCGACGAGGCCATGCGGCCCGAGGCTGGCCTTCACGCTCTCCAGGCTGGAGGACGTGGCGATCGCGCGCGGCAGGGCCAGTTCGTCCAACCGGTCCAGGATCTCCACGGCGCCGGTCTTCAGCGCGATGCCCGCCGCCAGCTCCTCTCGGAAGTGGGCGCTGACGCCGACCGACCAGGCCTCGAGGTCGAAGCCTTCGCCGAAAT
>DASVNS010000276.1:0-23444 GCA_036383735.1 Phenylobacterium sp.
GAGAACACCAAGATCGACAACCTGGTGCAGATCGCCCACAACGTCCACGTCGGTCGCAACTGCGTCATGGCGGCCCACACCGGCATCTCCGGCAGCGTGACGATCGGGGACGGCGCGCAGTTTGGCGGCCGGGCCGGCGTCGCCGATCATGTGACCATCGGGGCCGGAGCGCGGGTGGGCGCGGCGGCCGGCGTCATGAAGGATGTTCCGGCGGGCGAGACGTGGGGCGGCATGCCCGCGCGTCCGATCCGCCATTGGCTCAAAGAGACCGCATGGCTGGCCCGCATGGCGAGCCGCAGGGCGGGGGGATAGCAATGACGCGCAAGGCGCCGACTGGGACCGATCCGACGGTCATCGACATCACCGAGGTGCTGGAGCGGATTCCACACCGATTCCCGATGCTGCTCGTGGACCGTTGCGAGGAGTACAAGCAGAACGAATCCATCGTCGGCATCAAGTGCGTCACCGTGAACGAGCCGTTCTTCCAGGGGCACTTCCCGGACTATCCGGTCATGCCGGGGGTCCTGCTGATCGAGGCCATGGCGCAGACCGGCGCGGTCCTGATGTCGAAATCGCTGGAGGTGGACACCGCGGGCAAGGCGATCCTGTTCATGTCGGTCGACAATGCCCGGTTCCGAACCCCCGTGCGCCCGGGCGACGTGGTGCGTATGCCGGTGCGGGTGGTTCGCCATCGCGGCGATATCTTCAAGTTCGCGGGCCAGGCGATGGTGGGCGACAAGGTGGCCGCCGAGTGCGAGTTCGCCGCCATCGTGGTGGAGACCTGAGGCCTTGGGCGTCGAGATCCATCCGACCGCCCTGGTCGCCAAGGGGGCGGAGCTGGCCGACGGCGTGACGGTCGGCGCCTATTCCATCATCGGCGAACACGTGCGGATCGGCGCGCGCACCCAGATCCTGTCGCACGTCATCATCGAGAACCGGACGACGATCGGCGAAGACTGCTCGGTGCGGAACTTCTCGAACCTGGGCGGCCCGCCGCACCACACCGGCTACAAGGGCGAGCCCACGCAACTCGTCATCGGCGACCGCAACCGGCTGTGGGAGCACGTGACGATGCACATCGGCACGCCGGACGGTGGCGGTGTGACCCGGGTGGGCGACGACGGGATGTTCATGGCCACCAGCCACGTGGGGCATGACTGCACCGTGGGCGACAACGTGATCCTGGCGCACTCGGCGACCCTGGGCGGGCACGTGGCTGTCGGCGACTTCGTGATGGTGAGCGGCCTGGCGGCAGTGCACCAGTACTGCCGGGTCGGCCGCTATTCCTTCATCGGCGGCCTGGCGGCGGTGACCAAGGATGTGATCCCGTACGGGCTGGTGTGGGGCAACCATGCCCACCTCGAGGGCCTGAACCTGGTGGGGCTGAAGCGGCGCAACTTCGGGCGCGAGGCGATTGGGGAGCTGCGCTCGGCCTATCGCCTGCTGTTCGCCGAGGAGGGCACCTTCCAGGAACGGATCGACGACACCGCCACCAGCTTTGGCCACAGCGCGCCGGTGATGGAGATCATCGACTTCATCCGCGCCGACGCCAGCCGGCCGCTCTGCCTGCCGGAGCGGGAAGTCTAGTGGACAAGCTGGGGCTGATCGCCGGGGGCGGCAGCCTGCCGGTGGAGATAGCTCAGCACTGCGAAAAGTCCGGCCGCCCGCTGTTCGTGATCCGGCTGAAGGGGTTCGCGGGGACCGACCTTGCGCCCTATGCAGGGGCCGAGGTGGGGCTGGCCGAGGTCGGCAAGTGCATGAAGGCGCTGAAGCGCGCCGGCTGCCGGTCGATCTGCCTGGCCGGCAACGTCGCGCGGCCGGATTTCAGCAGCCTTGTTCCCGATCTGCGCGGCCTGATGCTGTTGCCGAAGGTGGTGGCGAGCGCACGTCGAGGCGACGATGCGCTGCTGCGGGTGCTGGTCGGCGAGTTCGAGAAGGAAGGCTTCAGCGTCGAGGGAGCCCACGACGTGATGGAGGACCTGACCCTGACCGCCGGCGCGCTGGGCGCGCACCACGCGTCGGCCGACGACATGGCGGATGCGCTTCGGGCCCTGCATGTGGCGCGCGCGATCGGCGGGCTGGACGTGGGGCAGGCGGCGGTCGTCTCCGATGGCCTGGTGCTGGCGGTGGAGGCCCAGGAAGGGACCGACGCGCTGCTGAAGCGGGTGGCCGAGTTGCCGGCGCATCTCAAGGGACGGCCGGGCGCGGGGCGCGGCGTGCTGGCGAAGGCTGCAAAGCCGATCCAGGAGACCCGCGTGGACCTTCCGACGATCGGACCCGCCACGGTCGCGGCCACCGCGCGAGCCGGCCTGGCGGGTATTGTCGGCGAGGCCGGGCGGCTGCTGGTGCTGGACCGCGAGGCGACCATCGCCCTGGCCGATGAACTGGGGCTCTTCATCCTGGGCGTCGAGCCGGAGGCCGCGTGACGGTCCGGCCGCTCACGGTGATGCTGGTGGCCGCCGAGGCCTCGGGCGACAACCGCGGCGCCGGGCTGGCGCGGGCCTTGAAGCGGCGGCTGGGCGACCAGGTGCGGTTCGTGGGCGTTGGCGGAGCGCGGATGCGGGCTGAGGGCGTCGACAGTCCCTTCGATATTGCCCAGCTCTCGATCCTGGGCCTGTTCGAGGGCCTGCTGGCCTATCCGATGGTCGTCCGCCGTGCCGATGAGGCGGCGGCGCTGGCGGCGCGCGAGAAGCCCGATGTGGCCGTGTTGATCGATTCCTGGGGCTTTACCCTGCGCGTCGCGCAACGTCTGCGGCGGCAGCACCCGCAGCTGCCGCTGGTGAAGTATGTCGCGCCGCAGGTCTGGGCGTCGCGGCCAGGGCGCGCGCGAACGACCGCGAGGTGGTTCGACCTGTTGCTCAGCATCCACGGCTTCGACGCGCCAGCGTTCGAACGTGAGGGACTGAAGACGGCTTTCGTCGGCGACGCGACCCTCGCCATGGACTTCAGCGGCGCGGACCCCGCCCGTCTGCGCGCCGAAATCGGCGCCGGGCCGGACGATCCCATCCTGCTGGTGCTGCCCGGGAGCCGACCTTCGGAGATCGAACGCGTGCTGCCGGCCTTCGAAGACGCGGTGCATCGCCTGAAGGCCGAGCGACCGGGCCTGCACGTCGTCGTCCCCGCGGCGCCGACCGTGACCGAACTCGTGAAGACGCGGGTGGCGGGATGGCCGAACCGCGCCCACGTGCTGCAGGGCGAGGGTCCGAAGCGCGATGCGATGATGGCCGCCACGGTGGCGTTGGCCTGCTCCGGCACGGTCACCACGGAGCTTGCGGTGGCTGGCTGTCCGATGGTGGTGGGCTACCGCCTGGGGCCGCTGACCTATGCGATCCTGAAGCGGCTGATCCGGACCCGGTGGGTCACGCTGTTCAACATCGCGGCGCAGGACTTCGTGGCGCCGGAGCTGATCCAGGACGCCTGCACTGGCGAGGCGCTCGCCCGCGAGATCGCGCGTCGCCTGGACGACCCCGAGTTGCGTCGGCGCCAGGCGGCGCGACAGTCCGAGGCGCTGACCCAAATGGGACGCGGCGGCCCCGATCCAAACGAGGCCGCCGCGAATGCCGTACTGGAACTGGTTTCGGCGCCGGCTTAGCGCTTGTCCACCGTCTCGTAGTGGCGGAGCGGGGCGCCCGTGTAGATCTGCCGCGGGCGGCCGATCTTCTGCGACGGGTCCTCGATCATTTCCTTCCACTGGGCGATCCAGCCGACCGTGCGGGCCAGCGCGAACAGCACCGTGAACATCTCGGGCGGGAAGCCCAGGGCGCGCAGGGTGATCCCCGAGTAGAAGTCGACGTTCGGATAGAGCTTGCGCTCAATGAAGAAGGGATCGCTGAGCGCGATCTTCTCGAGTTCCATGGCGACCTGCAGCAGCGGATCGTCGCTGTTACCGACTTCGGCCAGAACCTCGTGGCAGGTCTTCTGCATGACCTTCGCGCGCGGATCGTAGTTCTTGTAGACCCGGTGGCCGAAGCCCATCAGCAGGCGCTCGCGATTCTTCACGCCCTGGACGAACTCGGGAATGCGGTCGACCGTGCCGATGTCCTTCAGCATGTTCAGCGCTTCTTCGTTCGCGCCGCCATGCTTGGGGCCCCACAGCGAGACCATGCCGGCGGCGATACATGCGAACGGGTTGGCGCCCGACGACCCGGCGAGGCGAACGGTCGAGGTGGACGCGTTCTGCTCGTGGTCGGCATGCAGGGTGAAGATGCGGTCCATGGCCCGCGTCAGGACGGGATTGGGCTTCCAGTCCTCGGCGGGCACCGAGAAGCACATCCGCAGGAAGTTCTCGGCGTAGGAGAGGTCGTTACGCGGATGCACGAACGGCTGGCCGCGCGAGTACTTGAACGCACGCGCCGCGATGGTCGGCATCTTGGCGATCATCCGGTGGGCGGAGATCATCCGTTGCTGCGGATCTTCGACGTTCGTGCTGTCGTGATAGAAGGCCGACAGGGCGCCCACCGCGCCGACCATGATCGCCATCGGGTGAGCATCTCGACGGAAGCCTTGGAAAAAGCGGTCGAACTGCTCGTGCAGCATGGTGTGGTAGACGATGTTCTTCTCGAACTCGGCGTATTCGGCCGCCTTCGGAAGTTCGCCGTGCAGCAGCAGATAGCAGACTTCGAGGAAGCTCGACTGTTCCGCCAGTTCGTCGATGGGATAGCCGCGGTGCAGCAGCACGCCCTCGTCGCCGTCGATGAAGGTGATCTTGCTTTCGCAGGATGCGGTCGAGGTGAACCCGGGGTCGTAGGTGAAGACGTCGGCCTCCGCATAGAGCTTGCGGATATCGACCACGGGCGGCCCTACCGTGCCCCGTTGCACCGGGAGGATGACCGATTTCCCGTCGATTTCGAACTTCGCCGTTTCGGCCATAAAACCCCCTTCGCGGTTGCGAGATCAAACAATTGTTGGCGCGCTTATACCGGTTTACGAGCCAAGCGAAAGCGCGTCGTCGATGCGGCCCAAAGTCTCGTCGCGGCCTAGCGCCGTCATTGCCCCGGCAAGGTCCGGCGCGGGTGCGCCGCCCGAGAGGATGGCCCGGAGTTGCGGCCCGAATTTGCCCAGGCCGACGCCCTCGGATTCGGCGAAACCGCGGAGGGCTTCTTCCAGCGGCGACACGCCCCAGTCGGTCACTTGCGACAGCGCAGCGCGCAATCGGCCGACGCGGCCGAGCATCTCGTCCTCGGCCAACTGGGCGCGGGTCTTCTCCGGCAGGTCCAACGGGCGGGTCTTCAGCGCGAACAGCATGGCATCGGCGAGTTCCAGGGTGGTCTTGGCGCCGTCGCGCACGAACGGGATGGTGCGCTCGATCAGGACGTCGTCGCCCTGACGCAGCTTGACATCGCGGCTCCGCAGGATCCTGGCCACCAGGGCGGCGAGGCGAGCAGGCTGGGCCTGACGGATGTAGTGGTTGTTGAGGTGGTTCAGCTTGGCCCAGTCGAGGCGGGCCGGAGCGCTGACCACGTCGGCGACGTCGAACCAGGCGACAGCCTGCTCGTCGGAGAAGATCTCGTCATCGCCATGACCCCAGCCGAGCTTGGCCAGATAGTTCCTGAGCGTCTCCGGCAGGTAGCCCATGTCGTCGAACTCGCTCACCGCCTGTGCGCCGTGACGCTTCGACAGCTTTGCCCCGTCCGGCCCGTGGATCAGGGGCAGGTGCGCCCACACCGGAACCTCCCAGCCCAGCGCCCGATAGATGATCGTCTGCCGCGCGGCGTTATTGAGGTGGTCGTCGCCGCGGATCACGTGGGTGATGTCCATGTCGTGGTCGTCCACCACCACGGCCAGATTGTAGGTGGGCGTGCCGTCCGAGCGGAGCAGGATCAGGTCGTCCAGGCTGGTGTTCTGGAATTTCACGTCGCCCTTCACCGCGTCGGACACGGTGGTTTCGCCTTCCAGCGGGCTCTTCAGGCGCACGGCGTATGAGCGGTCTGGCCACGTGGACGGGTCCGCGTCTCGCCACGGCGAGCGGACCACGCGGCCTTCGGCGCGGGCGGCGTCGCGCTCGGCCTCGAGTTCCTCGGAGGTCATGTAGTCGCGGTAGGCCTGACCGTTGGCCAGTAGCGCCTGCACGGCCTCGCGGTGGCGATCGGCGCGAGCGAACTGGAACACCGGCGCCTCGTCGGACGTCAGCCCCAGCCAGCCGAGGCCGTCGAAGATCACCTGCACGGCGGCGTCGGTGGACCGCTCCCGGTCGGTATCCTCGATCCGCAGCAGGAACTGGCCCCCCGTATGGCGGGCGTAGAGCCAGTTGAACAGCGCGGTCCGCGCCGTGCCGATGTGCATCATGCCGGTCGGAGAAGGGGCGATGCGGGTGCGGACAGGTCGGTTGGTCATGGTGCTCGGGAGGTCGTTGCGGCGGGAGTCATCCCGCGAGGGGGCGCCTCTTAGCACGCCGTTCCAAGCGGGTGTTAGACCGGGTCGCGCGGGCTCTCGGCGAAGGTGACATGGCCTCTCGCCGAGCTTTGCTGCAATCTAGGGGCCGGTGCGGGAGCAACTGCGGCTTGAGCGCGAGGATTTTCGAGGCGTCGCTCGATGAGGCGGCGGCAAAGCCGGCGTCGCGGCCGGGCGCCTGGCTGGCCGATCAGATCGACGCGCAGGCGGACCGCTGGACCCTATGGACGCCGGTGGCGCTGGGCTGCGGCTGCGCGCTTTATTTCGGGCTGCCGCGCGAGCCGCAGGCCTGGATCGCCTGGGCGCTGCTTGCTGTGGTCCTTTGCCTGCTGATCGCGACCCGTTGGAGCATCTGGCGGGCCACCACCATGGCGCTGGTGCTGGGGGCGTGCGCGGTAGCGGGGTTTGCGGTCGCCAAGCTGCGGACCGAGGCGGTGAAGGCGCCGGTCGCCCAGCTCGGCGCCCGTCCGCAGGCGATCCAGGCCTGGGTCGTCGACATCGCCCAGCCTGGGCAAAGCGGTCAGCGGCTGCTGCTGGCTCCGATCCGGGTGGGCGACTGGTCCGCGGACGCCACGCCGATCCGCGCCCGCATGACGTTGCGACCCGAGATGCCGCTTCCCAGGCCGGGCGATGCGATCCAGCTGCTGGCGATCGTCAACCCGCCGCCACCGCCCGCCAGCCCGGGCTCCTACGACTTCGCGCGCGACGCCTATTTCGAAAGCGTGGGCGCGGTGGGACTGGCGCTGCGCGGGCCGGAATCGATCTCCCCGGCCGCCAAGTCGCCGTGGCGGCTGCGGGCGGCCATGGCGGTCAACGCCACCCGCTGGGCGTTGACCCGCAGGATCGTCGACACGCTGGGGCCTGAAACGGGCGGACTGGCGGCGGCGATGACCACCGGGCACGAGGCCTTCATCCCGCGCGAGCAGGTGGACAACCTCCGCGCGGCGGGCCTGGCGCACATCATCTCGATCAGTGGGCTCCACATGGCCATCGTCGGAGGCTTCGCCTTCGCCTTCGCGCGGCTTGCCGTCGCGGCCTGGCCATGGCTGGCGCTACGGGTTCCCGGCAAGAAGGTCGCGGCGCTGGTGGGCCTGGCCGCGGTCGGCGGCTACCTCGTGCTTTCGGGCGCGCCGCCGCCGGCCGAGCGAGCGGCGATCACCGCCTCGGTGGCGTTCGCGGCCATCCTCGTGGACCGCCAGGCCATCAGCCTCCACGCGTTGGCGCTCGCGGCCATGGGCGTCCTGTTGCTGCAGCCGGAGGCGGTGACGGAGCCGGGCTTCCAGATGTCGTTCGCCGCGACCGCCGCGCTGGTCGCGCTGGCGGAGATCTGGCCGCGCCCGGTAAAGGAGATCTCCGTGCCCTGGCCGATCCGAGCCGTGCAGGGCGCCGGCGCCTGGACCGCCGCCAGCATCGCGGTCAGTTTCGTCGCCGGCCTGGCCACTGGCCCGTTCGCGATCCAACACTTCAACCGGGTGTCGACATGGGGGCTGTTCGCCAACCTCGCCGTTGCACCGATCTCGTCGTTCCTGATGATGCCGGGCCTGGCGTTGGGCGCGGCGCTGACGCCCTTCGGCCTCGGCCGGGCGCCGCTCGAAGTCGCGGGGTGGTCCATCGGGCTGATGAACCGGGTCGCAGCCGTGGCCGCGGGCGCTCCGGCCTCGCAGATCGTGGTGGCCAGCGCACCCGACTGGGTGCTGCCGGTGAGCTTCCTGGGGCTGCTGTTCGTCTGCCTATGGCGCGGCCCGCTCCGGTGGGTCGGCCTGCCGCTGGCGCTGGCGATCCTGTGGGCCCCGCGGCCGCCCGCGCCCGACGCGTGGATCTCCGCCGACGGCGCCGCCGTCGCGGTCCGCCAGGGCCGGGAGGCGGTGTTGTTGCGGCCGGATGTGAAGCTGTTCGGCGCCGAATTGTGGGCCCGCCGGCGCGGGTTGACCCCGCTGATCAGCGAGGCGGAGCGGGATCGGCGCTTCGATTGCGACCCGTTGAGTTGCGCTCCCAAGGCCGAGGCTCCGATCCGGCTGGCGGCCGCCTGGAACCTGAAGCGTCCCCTGAAGGTCGGGCGGCTGGAGGCCTTGTGCGCGGACGCGGAGGTGGTGGTCCTGCGCAACGCATTGCCGGCGGCGCGCTGCGCGGCGCGACTGGTGCTCAGCGGGGACCAGTTCGCCCGCGGCGGGTCGGTTGAGATCTATCGACGCGGCGCCGCGTTCAAGGTCGTCTGGGCGCAGGACCTGCGCGGGCGGCGACCCTGGACCTGGGGCTACGACCCGCGCTGAGGCTGCGCCTTAGTGGTATCGCCGGATCAGCCCGACCAGCTTGCCCTGCACGGCCACCCGGTCCGGCCCGAAGATGCGGGTCTCATAGGCCGGGTTGGCGGCCTCCAGAGCGATGGACGCGCCCTTCTTGCGCAGGCGTTTGAGGGTGGCTTCCTCGCCATCGACCAGCGCCACGACGATGTCGCCCGAGACGGCGCTGTCGGTCCGGCGGATGACCACGAAGTCGCCGTCCAGGATCCCGGCGTTGATCATCGAGTCGCCGGCGATCTCCAGGACGAAGTGCTCGCCTGCGCCCAGGATCGACTCGGGGACCGGCATGCGGTCGCGCTCCTGCTGGATGGCTTCGATGGGCGTGCCGGCGGCGATCCGCCCGAGGATCGGAAGCTCTCGCGAGTCGTTGGCCGCCGCGGGAACCGCAGCGCCGGCTTCCACGAACTGTGGCTTGAAGGGCGCCCGTCCCTTGGGGGGCGCGGCCGGGGTCGCCTGCTGCGGAAGCTTCACCACCTCGAGCGCCCGCGCCCTATGGGGCAGTCGCCGCAGGAATCCACGCTCCTCCAGCGCGGTGATCAGCCGGTGGATCCCGGACTTCGACGCGAGGTCCAAAGCCTCCTTCATCTCGTCGAACGAGGGGGAGACGCCAGTTTCCTTGATCCGCTCATGGATGAACATGAGCAGTTCATGTTGCTTGCGCGTGAGCATTGCGGGTCCTCGAAGAACAAATCACAAACGTCTACGAATGTTCTCTAGGTGTTCCGTATTAATGTCAAGTTACAGGCTGCGACTTCGGAAAGCCGCAGGATTTCAGAAGGATACGCCACAGCTTCGGCGTGTCGGACCGACTCGGTGAGTCGGCGCCGCCTAGCTCGCCAGGAGCGCCGCGGTCGCCCCCGCCACGTCGGCCTGGCGCATCAGGCTCTCGCCCACCAGCATGGCCTTCGCTCCGGAACGCTCCAGGCGCGCCGCGTCCGCAGGTGTGAACACGCCACTCTCGGTGACGAGCAGGGCGCCCGCGGGCGCAGCGGCGGCGAGACGCTCGGTGATCGCCAGGTCGACGGTGAAGGTGCGCAGGTCGCGGTTGTTGACGCCCACGAGGTCGGCGCCGAGCGCCCCGGCGCGCGCCATCTCCGCCTCGTCATGCACCTCGACCAGCGCGTCCATGCCCAGGCGGCGCGCTTCGGACATCAGCTCGGCCGCCAGGGTGTCATCGACCATCGCAAGGATCACCAGGATGGCGTCGGCGCCCAGGGCGCGGCTCTCGGCCACCTGCCAGGCATCCACGAGGAAATCCTTGCGGATGCAGGGGAGGGACACCGCGTCGCGGGCGGCGGTCAGGAAGCTGTCGGCGCCCTGGAAGCTCGGTCCATCGGTCAGGACGGAAAGGCAGGCGGCGCCGCCGGTCTCGTAGGCGCGGGCGAGGGCCGGCGGGTCGAAATCCGCGCGGATCAGCCCCTTGGACGGCGAGGCCTTCTTGATCTCGGCGATCAGCGCCAGGCGGCCGGGCGCGTGGGCGCGCTCCAGGGCGGCGCGGAAACCGCGGGGGGACGAGACCGTGCGAAGCTCGCGATCGAAGTCGCCGGCCCCCCGCAGCATCTTTCGCGCCGCGACCTCGTCGCGCTTGTAGACCGCGATGTTCGCCAGGATGTCGCTCATGCGCCCGCGATCTCCACCAGCTTGTCCAGGGCGGCCTGGGCGCGGCCGTCGTCGATCACTTCCCCGGCGAGTTCGACGCCCTCGCGGAGCGTCTCCACCCGGTCGTCCACGAGGAACGCGGCCGCCGCGTTCAGCAGGACGATATCGCGGTAGGCGCCCGCCTCACCCTGCAACAGCCGACGCAGGGCTTCGGCGTTGTGGGCGGGCGTGCCGCCGGTGAGGTCGGCCAGCGCCGCACGCTTCAGGCCGACCGCTTCAGGCGTGACCGTGAACAGGCGCACCTGGCCGTCGCGGAGCTCGGCCACGCTGGTCTCGCCGGTCGTGGACATCTCGTCCATGCCGCCCCCGTGCACCACCCAGGCGCGGTCCGAGCCGAGCGCGCCAAGCACCTGGGCAAGCGGCGCCACCCAGCGCTCGGCGAACACGCCCACCACCTGGCGTCGCGCCCCTGCCGGATTGGTCAGCGGACCCAGCAGGTTGAAGATGGTGCGGAAGCCCAGTTCCTGACGGATCGGCGAGACGTGGCGCATGGCCCCGTGGTGGGCGGGGGCATAGAGGAAGCAGATGCCGGCCTCGTCCAGGGCGCGCAGCTGGCGTTCCGCCCCGGCGTCGATCGCCACGCCGAGTTCGGAAAGCACGTCCGCGCCGCCCGACTTCGACGACAGCGCCCGATTGCCGTGCTTGGTCACCTTCAGGCCGCCCCCGGCCGCCACGAAGCCCACCGCCGTCGAGATGTTGAACGTGTGCAGGCCGTCGCCGCCGGTGCCGCAGACGTCGATGGTGGGATAGGGCGGCTGCAGGTGGATCGCGGCCTTGCGCATGGCGCGGGCGCAGGCGGTGATCTCGCTCAGGGTCTCGCCGCGCATCCGCATCGCGGTCAGCGCGGCGCCCATCTGCGCGGGGCTCGGCTCGCCGCGCAGGCAGGCGGTGAAGAAATCGCCCGCGTCCCCCTCGGACAGCGTGCCGCCGTCGGCGAGGCGCGAGAGAAGCGGCTTGAAGGCGTCGGACATCGGACGAGGATCAGATCTCGGCCAGTCGCTTCACGCCCGCCAGGTCGAGGAAGTTGCCCAGGAGCTGGTGGCCGCATTCGGTCGCGATGGATTCCGGGTGGAACTGCACGCCGTGGATCGGTCGGGTCCTGTGCTGCACTCCCATGATCTCGCCGTCCTCGGTGCGCGCCGTGACCTCGAGAACCTGCGGCAGATGGTCTCTTTCGACCGAAAGGCTGTGATAGCGGGTGGCGGTGAAAGGGTTCTTCAACCCCGCGAAGACACCGGTATCGGTGTGATGGATGAGACTGGTCTTCCCATGCATAAGGGCGCGGGCGCGGATGACTTCGCCGCCAAACGCCTGGCCGATCGCCTGATGGCCGAGGCAGACGCCCAGGATTGGCAGAGCCTCCGGCGCCTGAGCGATGAGGGCGAGGCAGATTCCGGCTTCATTTGGCGTACACGGCCCGGGCGACAGCAGGACGGCCTCCGGCCGCAGACCCAGCGCCTCGTCGACGGAGATCGCATCATTGCGATGGACAACCGTCTCCGCCCCCAACTCGTTGAGATAGTGGACGAGGTTGTAGGTGAAGCTGTCGTAGTTATCGATCACCAGGATCATGACGGTTCCATAGGCTTTGCCGCGGCGCGCGCCAAGCGGGATGCTGGGGACATGTCGATTAACGATTCGGCGCTGGACGTTTCGCAAGTGGCCCAGGCGCGCGCGCTTCTCAAGACGCCCGTGCGGCGCGACCCGACGTGGCCGGCGCTGGTCGCCGCCACCGCCCTGGCGGTGACCTCCGTGCTGTTCGCCACCGCGATGGTGCTGGCCCCGCCGCTGCAGACCGAACACGTGGTCGAGAGCGCGCCGGGCTGAGCGAGCCTCACGCAGGCGGCGAAGCTCCCTGTCTCCGGGCCGCGTTGGGCCTTTTCCCCCTTGCCCGCGCCTTCGGAACGGAGTTCGCTGAACGCCTGCGGTCCCGCGCGGTCGCGGGCCAGGAGGGTCGATCATGACGCCTTGGGAAATCGAAGGCCGAGAGCTCGTCAACTGCACCTGCGAGTACGGCTGTAACTGCCAGTTCGACGCCCTGCCGGACAAGGGCCACTGCCATGCGGTGGCGGGGATCGCCATCGACCGGGGCCACTTCGGCGAGACGCGGCTGGACGGATTGCACATCGGCGCGATCTTCAAGTGGCCGGGTCCCATCCATGAAGGCAACGGCGAGGCCATCGCCTTCGTCGACGCGCGCGCCGACGAGGCCCAGCGCAACGCCCTGTTGCGGATCATGACCGGACAGGACACCGACCCGTTCGCCACCATGTTCGCCGTGTACGCCTCGACGGTGACGAAAATGCACGACCCGGTGTTCACGCCGATCGACATCGAGATCGACGTGGACGCCCGCAGTGGCCGGGTGGTGGTCCCGAACCATATCGAGATGACCGGCAGGCCGATCCGCAACGCGGTGACCGGGACCGAGACACGCGCCCAGATCGTGCTGCCCGGCGGTTTCGAGTACGAGATCGCCGAGATCGGCAGCGCGTCCAGCCGCACCACGGGGCCGGTGCGGGTCGAGATCGACGACAAGTACGCCCAGTTCGCCCGCCTGCACATGAACAACCACGGCGTAGTGCGCTCGACGGCGCGTGCGCTCGCGAGCGCGTGAGCGACCTCACCGTACTGGAGCGGGTGCTTCGGCGCGACCGCACCGTCGTGGCGGCCGCGCTGGTCGCGCTGTTCATCCTGAGCTGGGCCTATCTGCTGACGGGCGCAGGGGCGGGCATGAGGCCGTGGGAGATGACGACCCTGTCGCTTTTCCCGCACAAGGCAGCGCTTGCGCCCATGGTCGCCGAGGCCATGCCCGGAATGGACATGCCAGGCATGAGCACGCGCGGCGCGGCGCCGGAACCCGCCGGCTTCTGGCTCACCGTGGCCATGTGGTGGACCATGATGGTGGCGATGATGTCGCCATCCGCAGCGCCGGCGGTGCTCCTCTATGCCCGCGTCGCCCGCCATTCCGCGTCGGCCCAGCCGGCGGCGAGCAGCATCGGGCCGAATGGAGCGTTCCTCGCGGGTTATCTGGCCGTCTGGCTCACGTTCTCGCTGGCGGCGGCGTTCCTGCAGGGCGCGTTGCAGAGCCTGGGACTGCTGTCGCCGGCGATGCTGGGCTCGCAGAGCCGGTGGCTCTCGGCGGCGGTCCTGGCCGCGGCGGGCGTCTACCAGTTGTCGCCTGCCAAGCAGCTGTGCCTGACGCAGTGCCGAACCCCGGCCGCCTTCTTCACCCGGCACTGGCGGCCCGGCGTGGTCGGAGCGGTGCGATTGGGGGCGCTGCACGGCGCCTACTGCGTCGGCTGCTGCTGGGTGCTGATGGCGCTACTGTTCGTAGGCGGGGTCATGAACATGGCCTGGGTCGCGGCGCTGACGCTGCTGGTGATGGCCGAAAAGCTGCTGCCCCGCGGCGCGTGGGTCGCCCGCGCCAGCGGCCTGGCCCTCATCGCCTGGGCAGGTGCAACCCTGCTGGTGTGACCGGGAGGCCGCCCGCTCAGATGAAGCGCCAGCTTTCCTCGGCGGCGCGGCGCAGGGCGCGGGCCTTGTGTAGGGTCTCGTCGTACTCTGCGTCGGGGTCGCTGTCGGCCACCACGCCGCCGCCGGCCTGGACGTACATGACCCCGTCCTTGAACAGCGCGGTCCGCAGCACGATGCAGGTGTCGACCGAGCCGTCCGAGCCGAAGTAACCGGCCGCTCCGGCATAGCCGATCCCGCGCTTCTCGAGCTCCAACTCGTCGATGATCTCCATGGCCCGCACCTTGGGCGCGCCCGAGAGCGTACCGGCGGGCAGGGCGGCCATCACCACATCGACCGGGTCCAACCCGTCAGGCGCGTCGCCCTCGACGTTGGAGACCAGGTGCATGACATGGCTGTAGCGTTCCACGAAGAAGCTGTCGGTCACCCGGACGCGCGGCGCCCGTGACGGCGGTCGGGGCTCGTTCGCGCCCGCCTGCTTGAGCATCGCCACCCGGCCTACGTCGTTACGGCCAAGGTCCAGCAGCATGAGGTGCTCGGCTCGCTCCTTGGGGTCGGCGATCAGTTCCTCCTCGAGGCGACGATCCTCCTCGGGCGTGGCGCCGCGGGGCCGCGTGCCGGCGATCGGGCGGATGGTGATCTTGCCGTCGCGCAGACGGACGAGGATCTCCGGCGACGAGCCCGCCATGTGGAAGTCGCCGAAGTCCAGGAAGAACAGGAACGGCGAGGGATTTGTCCGCCGCAGCGAGCGGTAGAGCGCGAACGGGTCGTGCTCGAACGGCGCCCGGAAGCGGTGGCTGGGCACCACCTGGAAGATGTCGCCGGCGCGGATGTAGCCCTTGGCGGTCTCGACGATCCGCCGGTAGTCCTCGCGGCTGACCGGAGTGGTGAAACGGTCGGCCTGCGGTTGCGCGGCGTGGGTCAGTGGCGGAGCGGGTTTGCGCAGGTCTTCGGCGACCGCCTGCAGGCGCCCCTGCGCCGCCGCGTAGGCCGCGGTCGCCGACGAGCCATCGGGGCGGACCGGGGTCACCAGCAGGATTTCCTGGGCGATCGCGTCGAAGATCGCCACGATCGACGGTCGCGCCAGCACCCCGTCGGGAAGGCCCAGCGGATCCGGGTTGATGTTCGGCAGCTTCTCGACGAGCCGGATGGTGTCATAGCCCAAGGCGCCGAATACGCCCGCCGCCATCGGCGGCAGGCCCGGCGGCAGCTCGATCCGCGACTTGGCGAGCAGGTCGCGCAGGCTATCCAGGGCGCCGCCCGGTTGCGACGTGAAGCGCTTGGCGGCGATGTCGGCGCCCGTGGCCACCTCGGCCTCGTCGCCACGGCAGCGCCAGACGATGTCCGGGTTCAGCGTGATGATCGAGTAGCGTGCGCGGAACGCACCGCCCTCCACCGACTCGAAGAGGAAGGCGTACGGCTTGCCGTGACCGATCTTGAGGAAGGCCGAGACCGGGGTCTCAAGATCGTCGACCAGGCGCGTCCAGACAACCTGGGGGGCGCCGCTGTCGTAGGTGGAGCGAAAGGCGTCGAACGGCGGCTCGGAGGTCACTTCTTCTTCTCCGCGGCGCCCTTCTTGTCGGCCACGGGCTCGAAGCCCACCGCGTTGCGGGCCCGAGCTGGGTCGATCCGGGTCTTCAGCTTCGCGCGGGCATAGGCCTGGGCGGCGTCGCCCATCTCCCGGAAGAGGACCTGGGTGAGCGCATTGCGGTTCTCTTCCGCCAGCCGCGCCGCCGTCGGCCCGGCGTCGGTGCGAACGGCCTCGACGCGGCCGACCACGATGCCGTTGGGCGCCCTGGCGACCCACACGTCGCCCTGCTTGGAGGCGAACGTGCGGCCCAGCACCTGGCCGCCCAGGTCCTGGTGGCTGTTGGCGTTCTGGCGGGTCACGCCCGGGAGGTGCGACACCGCCATGCCGGCCGCCGCCTCCAGGGTTTCGCCCTTGGCCGCCCGCGCGCGGATCGCCTCGGCCTTCGCCTCGAGCGCCTGGATCAGCGCGCGCTGGAGGTAGGCCTGGGTGACCCGGGGGCGAATCTCGGCCAGGGGCGGCACGTGGGCCGGGATGATGCGTTCGACGCGCACCGCGAAATAGGCGCCGTCGCCCAGTTCGGTGACCTCGCTCTCGCCGCCGGCCGGCAGGCCGAACGCGGTTTGCAGGATCCTGGGCGGGAACCCCTGCAACTGCCCGCCCTGCTCGTTCACGCCTTCGGCGGTGATCGGGCCGACGGTGGTGGCGGTGACGCCAGCCTTCTGCGCCGACTCCGCGAGGCTTGCGCCGCCCTGGTGGGCGTCGTCATAGGCCTGGGTCTGGGCGTAGACTTTCTCGGCGACCATGTCCTTGCGGATTTCGGCCTCCAGCATGGGGCGGGCCTCGTCGAGGCTGACCACCCGACCCGGGACGACGCTGGCCACCTTCACCACGGCCAGGCCCAGGTCACCCTGGACGGTGGCGACTTCGCCGGCCTGCATCTTGAAGGCGGCCTGTCCGACCTTGCGGTCCGAAATGGCGCTGAGCGGACGGTCGGCGAAGGTGATGGCGTCCACGCCCGCGGACTTGGCGACCGCTTCCGGCGGCTGGCCGGCCCGCAGGGCGACGGTGATCTTCTGGGCGGTGGCCGCGTCCTTGGCCGGGATCTGCACGACGGTGCGGACTTCCGGCTTCGAGAGCGTGTCCTTGCGGAACTCGTAGCGCTTCTGCAGCTCGGCGGGATCGATCGCCGCCGTCGCCGCGCCGGCGCTCTGCGCCGTGAATGGCACGACCGTCAGGACCCGCATCTCGGGCAGGGTGAGCGCTGCCTTGTTCTCGTTGATGAAGGCCTGCAATTGCGCCTCGGTGGGCGGGGCGGGTTGCGGCACGGCGTTGGGGCCCAGGGTCACATAGGCGAGATCGCGGGACTCCAGCGCGAAGACCGAGGCCAGGGCGCCGTAGGACCGCGGAACGGTCAGCCCGTTCTGCATCGCCATCGCCCATTGCTGGCTGGCGATCTCGTCGCGCAGGACGGCGTCGAACCGCTCCGGGTTCATGCCGTTCTCGGCCAGCCGTTGCTGGAAGGTCTTCTTGTCGAAGCGGCCGGAGATGGGGTCGAAGAAGGCCGGGATCTTCTCGATCTGCGCCAGGATCAGCTGGTCGCTGGGCTTGATGCCGATGCGCGACATCATCTCCGAGAACGACTCGCGAGTCGCGACGCCGTTGAGCACCACGGCGTCGAGATTGGCCGCCTGCGCCTGCTCCAGGGTGATCGGCTGGCCCTGCTGTTGCTCCAGGCGCTTCTTGTAGTTGTCGTACTCGCTGCGGAACTCGACCGAATTTATGGTGCGCGAGCCCACCTTGACGACCTGGTCACCGGCGACGACGCCCGCGCCGGTGCGGTTCACGCCCCAGCCGACGAAGCTTACCGCAAGCACGGCCATCAGGATCCTGGCGGGCCAGGACTTGGCGAAGTTGCGGATGTTGGCGAGCATTCGGGTCCTTTCCCGGGAAGGGCGTGCGCGCCGGTATAGTGGAGGGGTGTTCTGTCGGGCAAGCACGTGACACTGCGCCCGGCTTGGCTTAACCGCCGAGCGACCATTTCGCGGAGGACGGATGACTGCCCCACAGCCCTTGATTGCCGGGAACTGGAAGATGAACGGCGCGTCCGCGTCGCTGTCCGAGGCGAAGGCCGTGGCCGCCGGGCTGGACGGTGTGGCGGCCCGGGTGGCGATCTGCCCCTCGGCGACGCTGATCGCGCAGATGGCCTGGGCGCTCAAGGGCAGCGCGGTGGGTGTGGGCGCCCAGGACTGCCGGGCCGAAGCCTCGGGCGCCTTCACCGGAGATGTGGCGGCTGAACAGGTCAAGGACGCCGGCGCGAGCCTGGTGATCCTCGGCCACTCCGAACGCCGGGCAGGCTATGGCGAGACCGACGCGCTGGTCTGCGCCAAGGTCCACGCCGCGCTGCGTGCGGGCCTCGAACCCATTGTCTGCGTCGGGGAGACCCTGGAGCAGCGCAAGGCCGGCAAGGCGCTGGACGTGGTGACCGGGCAGGTGAGGGGCTCGCTACCGGCGGAATTGGTCGGAAAGCCTTTCTCAGTCGCCTATGAGCCGGTCTGGGCGATCGGCACGGGCCTGACACCCACGACACCTGAGATCGAGGAGGTCCACCGCGCGATCCGCGCCACGCTCGTGGAGCTGTTCGGGGCAGCGGGGAAATCCGTCGCGATCCTCTACGGCGGATCGGTGAAACCCTCCAACGCCGCCGAGATCCTGCGTGCCGACGAAGTGGGGGGCGCCCTGGTGGGTGGCGCGTCGCTCAAGGCGGACGATTTCCTGGGGATCATCCGGGCGGCCTAGTTGCGGGCGCCGAGCGAGCTCGTCTCGGACCCTTTGACACCCGGCTGCAACGCACTAGCTATGGCTTTGACAGGGGCGTGGTGATAGAGCGCCCGCTTCGTTTCGGCCGGGTGTGACCCGTGCGCACCGGAAAGACGCAACTATGCTGCTGAACCTGCTGCTGGTGATCGAGGTCATCGTCGCCTTCTTCCTCGTCGTCGTGGTGCTGCTGCAGCGCTCCGAGGGCGGCGGACTGGTCAGCGGCGGCACGAACTCGCTGGTCTCGGTGCGCGGCGCGGGCGACCTGCTGACCCGGATCACCTGGATCCTGGGCAGCACGTTCTTCATCCTGGGCCTCGCGCTGACCATCGTCGCGGGGCGCGAACGCGGCGCGGCGTCCGTGGTCGATCGGATGAAGGTCAACGCGGTCAATCCTGCCGACCTGAACCGCGAGTTGCCGCAGCCTCCGAGCGGCACGGCCCAGCCTGGCCCCGCCGGCTCGGCTCCAGCCCCGCTGCAGGCCCCGACGCCCACGCTCAACAATCCCTTCGGCACGCCCGCAGAGCCTGCGGCGGCGCCTGCGCCCGCGCGGAAGTAAGCGGTGGATAGACGCGAAACCCCCGAGGATCAGTGACCGAATCAGAGCTACGCTGAACGCCCATGGCCCGGTACATTTTCATCACCGGCGGCGTGGTCTCATCCCTGGGTAAAGGTCTCGCGTCCGCCGCGCTCGGCGCCCTTTTGCAGGCGCGAGGCTACAAGGTCCGCCTTCGTAAGCTCGACCCGTATCTCAACGTGGATCCGGGCACCATGAGCCCGACCCAGCACGGCGAGGTGTTCGTCACCGACGACGGCGCCGAGACCGACCTGGACCTTGGCCACTACGAGCGGTTCACGGGCGTCAACGCCACCCGCGCGGACAACATCACCACCGGGCAGATCTACAAGACGATCATCGAGAAGGAGCGCCGGGGCGACTATCTGGGCGCCACCGTGCAGGTGATCCCGCACGTGACCGGCGAGATCAAAGACTTCGTGCTGAGCGATCCGGGCGAGGGCGTCGACTTCGTCCTCGTCGAGGTCGGCGGCACGGTCGGCGACATCGAAGGCCTGCCGTTCTTCGAGGCGATCCGCCAGCTGGGCCAGGAACTGCCCCGCGGCCACGCCTGCTTCATCCACCTGACGCTGCTGCCCTACATCAAGACGGCCGGCGAGATGAAAACCAAGCCCACCCAGCACTCGGTGAAGGAACTGCGGTCGATCGGCATCCAGCCCGACATCCTGCTGTGCCGCTGCGAGATGCAGATCCCGGAGGGCGAGCGCAAGAAGCTGGGCCTCTTCTGCAACGTCCGCCCGAGCGCCGTGATCCAGGCGATGGACAGCGACAACATCTACGCCGTGCCCCTGGACTATCATCGCCAGGGCCTCGACACCGAGGTGCTGGACGTCTTCGGCCTGACCGACAGCGCCCCCAAGCCCGACCTGTCGCGCTGGGAGGACATCTCCCACCGGCTGAGCCATCCGGACGGCGAGGTGAATATCGCCATCGTCGGCAAGTACACGGCGCTCACCGACGCCTACAAATCGCTGATCGAGGCCCTGGTGCACGGCGGCGTGGCCAACAACGTCCGGGTCAAGTTCGACTGGATCGAGGGCGAGGTTTTCGAGAAGGAAGAGGCGCTGATCAGCGAGCGGCTGAACAACGTCCACGGCGTGCTGGTGCCGGGGGCGTTCGGCGAGCGCGGCTCCGAAGGGATGATCCGCTCGGTGCAGTTCGCCCGCGAGCATCAGGTGCCGTATTTCGGCATCTGCTTCGGCATGCAGATGGCGATGATCGAGGCGGCGCGGAATCTCGCCGGGATCCATCAGGCCTCCTCCACCGAGTTCGGTCCCACCTCCGAGCCCATCGTCGGCCTGATGACCGAGTGGGTGCGCGGCAATGAGCGGGAGTTCCGCGCGGCGGGCGGCGAGTTGGGCGGCACCATGCGGTGCGGCGCCTATGAGGCGGTGCTGGTCCCGGGCAGCCGCGTCGCGGGCATCTACGGCGCCGCCAACATCTCCGAGCGCCACCGGCACCGCTACGAGGTGAACATCGCCTACCGCGAGGCCATCGAGAAGACCGGGCTGAAGTTCACCGGCCTGTCGCCCGACGGCATCCTGCCCGAACTCTGCGAGCGCCAGGACCATCCCTGGTTCGTCGGCGTGCAGTTCCACCCTGAGCTGAAGAGTCGCCCCTTCGACCCGCACCCGCTGTTCGCCAGCTTCATCGGCGCCGCGAAGGAACGCAGCCGACTGGTCTAGGCGGCGGTTCGGCCGGCGATTCGGCAAATCGGAGCTGTTTGCGCCTGGCCCCGGCTAGGAGAGCAGGCGGCTGCCTGAACAGAAAGCTGAACGGCTTCGGGGAGATAGGCGTCTTGTGCTCGGCAGCGCGTCGACACGGCCTCAGGCGGCTTGATCGGGCGCGAGGTTTCATGCATAAGCCCCCGCTCACGCAGGCGGCCCACGCGGCCGCCGCAATCATTTCCACGCCGGCGAGATACTCCGATGGCTGTTCCTAAACGCAAAACTTCGCCGTCGCGGCGGAACATGCGCCGTTCGCACCACGCGCTCGGCCCGAACTCGTTCCACGAAGACAAGGAAACGGGCGAACTGAAGCGCCCGCACCACGTCGACCTGAAGACCGGCATGTACAAGGGCCGCCAGGTTCTGACGCCGAAGGAAGACTGACGAGTCTTCACGCCTCGGTGCGCGAAATTCAGACGCCGGCCGCGAGGCCGGCGTTTTGCGTTGCGCCAGAAGACTGGCTGTCATGACGCCGTAACGCGGCGGTTCGATAACCGCCCCAAGATAGGGGTCCCATGACACTTTCCAGACGCCACTTGCTGTCGGCTGCCGCGACCGCCACCGCCTTCACGGGGTTCGCGCGCTATGCTCGCGCCGACATGGCCCCCGCGGAGGTCGAAGCCGATGTCTATGTGAACGAGGTGGCGGGCTATGGGCCGCTGGTCACCGACCCGTTCGGACTGTTCGACCTGCCAGCAGACTTCTCCTACACGATCGTGTCGCGCGCCGGCGAGCCCATGAGCGACGGTCTGGTGACGCCCTACAAGATGGACGGCATGGGCTGTTTCGGCCTGGACGCCGACCGGGTCATGCTGGTGCGGAACCACGAGCTGAAGCCCGTGGACGCGGACTACGGGCCGCTGGGCGTCGGCCAGGGCCTGGCCGACAAGCTGGACCGGCGGCTGATCTATGACCGTATCCAGGACGACCGCGCCCTGTGCGGTGGGACCACCACCATGGTCTACGACCTGCGCAAGCGCCGCCTCGAGACCTGTCATCTCAGCCTGGCCGGAACCAGCACCAATTGCGCGGGCGGGATCACGCCCTGGGGCTCGTGGCTGTCGTGCGAGGAGATCGTCCAGTCACCGGGACCACAGACGAACGGGCTGGGCACGATGAAGTCCCACGGCTGGGTGTTCGAGGTTCCTCCGGCCTATCGAGGGGTCGTCGAACCGGTCCCGATCACCGGCATGGGTCGTTTCAAGCACGAGGCGGCGTGCATCGACCCGCGCACCGGCGTGGCCTACCTGACGGAGGACGAGGTTGACGGCTACGGCCTGTTCTATCGCTTCCTACCGGCCGACCGGACGGCGTTGCACAAGGGCGGTCGCCTGCAGGCGCTGGGCTTCAGGGACAACACGGACTACGGCGACAGCCGCAACTGGGACCAGGAAGACTGGCGGGTCGGCCAATGGCGCGACACCGTCTGGATCGACCTGGAGGGTGTCGACAACCCCGACGAGGCGCTACGGGCGCGGGGCCACGCCAAGGGCGCTGCCTGGTTTGCGCGGGGCGAGGGCGTGCACTACGGCCAGGGCGAGCTCTATTTCACTTGCACCAGCGGCGGCCCCGGCCGGCTGGGCCAGATCATGCGCTACCAGCCCAGCCGCTTCGAAGGCGATCCGGGCGAGAAGGACGAGCCGGGCCGCCTCCAGCTCTTCGTCCAGCCTGGCGACAAGCGCGTCATGCAAATGTGCGACAACCTGGCCGTCGCACCTTGGGGCCACCTGATGGTCTGCGAGGACAAGGCCGAGCCGAACGGGGTGAACTACCTCAAGGGCATCACGCCGGCCGGCAAGGTCTACGCCATGGGTCGCCAGGCCCAGCCGGGCAAGAGCGACGTCGGCGCCAACACCGAGCTGGCGGGCGTCTGTTTTTCGCCCGACGGCACGACCCTGTTCGTCAACGCCTACTGGCCCGGGATGACTCTGGCGATCACCGGTCCGTGGGGACGCTTCCGGGCCTGAACGTCTACTGGTTCCGGCCGCGCGCCTGCACGGCGGCGCGGCGGGTCGCGACCATCTCGGGCGTGACCTCGCGATTGTGCGCCACCGAGCGTTCGTGCTCCAGCGCCAGGCCATCGCCCAGGGCCAGGGCGAAGCCGTCATCGATGATCGACTTGTAGGTGACCAGCATGTCCACATCGACGTCGGCGATCTGCGCGGCCAGCTGCAAGGCCGCCGGCATCAGCTCGTCGGCCGCGACGACGCGGTTCACCAGGCCCCATTCATAGGCCTTGGCGGCGTCCATGAAGTTGCCGGTGAGGGAAAGTTCCTTGGCCCGGTAGGGGCCGATGAAGCGCGAAAGCTTCTGCGACAGGCCCCAGCCCGGCGTGATGCCGACCCGGGCGTGCGTGTCGGCGAAGCGTGCGTTGGTCGAGCAGATGAGCACGTCGCAGGCCAGCGCCAGCTCGAAGCCGCCGGTGATGGCGACGCCGTTGATCGCGCCGACGACCGGCTTCGAGCAGGCGAGCACCGCACGCGCCGGGTTCTCGGCGGGATCGGTGGCGTTGGCGGCCCCCATGCCCAGCGGGTCCGTGGACAGCTCCTTCAGGTCCAGGCCGGCGGTGAAGGCCCGCTCGCCGGCGCCCGTCAGGACGATCACCTTGATCGCGGGATCGGCGTCCAGCTCGGAGAGGGCCCGGTGCAGTTCGGCTCGCAGCGCCTTGGAGAGGGCGTTCATCGCGTCGGGACGGTTCAGGGTGACAACGGCGACGCCGTCCAGGGGCTTCTCGACCAGCAGCATGGGCTCTCTCCTTCACGTGGCCTTGCAATGGGCCGGCGCCGCCTTTGCCGTCAAGCCGCCGATCAGGGCGGCGTTGCTCCCGCGGGAGAAGCTGGCTAAGCACCAGCGCGCTCCGAGACCCCGCCAGAGGACCCCATGACCGAGATCGTCGACATCACCGCCCGCGAGATCCTGGACAGCCGGGGGAACCCGACGGTCGAGGTGGATGTGATCCTCGAAGACGGCTC
>DASVNS010000277.1:0-3725 GCA_036383735.1 Phenylobacterium sp.
GGATTCTGTCGAGCAAGCTCATAGGGCCTCCGCATGTCATGGAGCGCCGAACGTCGACGCTCACAAAGATAGAGCCCAAGGCCGCGGTTAGTTGCGTGATTCGGTTGAGAAATTTCCGGGAACCAAACGCGGTTTGCGGAACTGCGGCGCCATGCGCCGTGAGTCTGCTTGCGCCCACGGGCTCACCCCTCTAGTGGGGCGCCTTAACCTGCAGTTCTGACTTTAGCGGCGGCGGTGCGAAAGCATGCGCGGCCCTTCCGCGCGAGAAACATGCCCAAACGTACCGACATCTCCTCGATCCTGATCATCGGCGCCGGCCCCATCGTCATCGGCCAGGCGTGCGAGTTCGACTATTCGGGCGTCCTGGCCTGCAAGGCGCTGCGGGCCGAGGGCTACCGCATCGTGCTGGTGAACTCGAACCCGGCGACGATCATGACCGATCCGAACGTCGCCGACGCCACCTACATCGAGCCGATCACGCCCGAGATGGTCGAGAAGATCATCGAAAAGGAGCGGCCCGACGCCCTGCTGCCCACCATGGGCGGCCAGACGGCGCTGAACACCGCCCTGGCGCTGGAAGCCTCCGGCGCCCTGGCCAAGTACGGCGTCGAGATGATCGGCGCCCGCGCCGACGTGATCGACAAGGCGGAGGACCGCCAGAAATTCCGCGACGCCATGGACAAGATCGGGCTGGAAAGCCCCAAGTCCAAGGCCGCCCACACCCTGGACGAAGCCATGGAGGGCCTGGAGTTCGTGGGCCTGCCCGCGATCATCCGCCCGTCGTTCACCCTGGCCGGCACCGGCGGCGGCATCGCCTACAACGTCGAGGAATTCCGCGAGATCGTGGAGCGCGGCCTGGACCTCTCGCCCACCACCGAGGTGCTCATCGAAGAGAGCGTGCTCGGCTGGAAGTAATACGAGATGGAGGTCGTCCGCGATAAGGCCGACAACTGCATCATCGTCTGCTCGATCGAGAACATCGACCCGATGGGCGTGCATACGGGCGACTCGATCACCGTCGCCCCCGCGCTGACGCTGACCGACAAGGAATACCAGCGGATGCGGCGCGCCTCGATCGATGTGCTGCGCGAGATCGGCGTCGAGACCGGCGGCTCCAACGTGCAGTTCGCGGTGAACCCCGCCGACGGCCGGATGGTGGTCATCGAGATGAACCCGCGCGTGTCGCGGTCCTCGGCGCTGGCGTCCAAGGCCACGGGCTTCCCGATCGCCAAGGTCGCCGCCCGGCTGGCGGTGGGCTACACGCTGGACGAGCTGATGAACGACATCACGGGCGCCACGCCCGCCTCGTTCGAACCCAGCATCGACTACGTGGTCACCAAGATCCCCCGCTTCGCCTTCGAGAAGTACCCGGGGGCCGAGCCCCACCTGACCACCTCGATGAAGTCGGTGGGCGAGGTCATGGCCATCGGTCGCACCTTCGCCGAGAGCCTGCAGAAGGCCCTGCGCGGGCTGGAGACCGGCCTGACCGGCCTGGACGAGGTCGCCATCGAGGGCGGCGACGACCCCGAGATGGGCCACGCCGCGGTGCTGCGGGCGCTGGCCAAGCCGACGCCGGACCGGCTGCGGGTGATCGCCCAGGCCTTCCGCCACGGCCTGACCTGCGACGAGATCCAGGGCGCCTGCGCCTACGAGCCCTGGTTCCTGCGCCAGATCGAGACCCTGGTCCGCACCGAGGACGGCGTCCGCGCCGACGGCCTGCCCACCGACGCCGCCAGCTTCCGCAAGCTGAAGGCGCTGGGCTTCTCCGACGCCCGCCTCGCCAAGCTGACCCACACCACCGAGAAGGAAGCCCGCGAGCAGCGCCGCGCGCTGGGCGTCCGCCCGGTCTTCAAGAGGATCGACAGCTGCGCCGGCGAGTTCCGCGCCGAGACGCCGTACATGTACTCGACCTACGAGAGCGGGGCGCTCGGCCAGCTCCCCGACTGCGAGAGCGAACCTTCGGATCGCAAGAAGGCGATCATCCTGGGCGGCGGGCCGAACCGCATCGGCCAGGGGATCGAGTTCGACTACTGCTGCTGCCACGCCGCCTTCGCGCTGGACGAGATCGGCATCGAGTCGATCATGGTGAACTGCAATCCCGAGACGGTCTCGACCGACTACGACACCTCCGACCGGCTCTACTTCGAGCCCCTGACGGCCGAGGACGTGCTGGAGCTGATCGCGGTCGAGCAGACCCGCGGCGAGCTGGCCGGCGTCATCGTGCAATTCGGGGGGCAGACCCCGCTGAAGCTGGCCGCGGCGCTGGAAGACGCCGGCATCCCGATCCTGGGCACCAGCCCCGACGCCATCGACCTGGCCGAGGACCGTGAGCGCTTCCAGCAGCTGCTGCACAAGCTGAAGATCGCCCAGCCGGTCAACGCCATCGCGCGCAGCCGCGACGAGGCCTTCGCCGGGGCGCACAAGGTGGGCTACCCCGTGGTGATCCGCCCCTCCTACGTGCTGGGCGGCCGGGCGATGGAGATCGTCCGCGACGACGAGCAGCTCGAGCGCTACATCACCCACGCCGTGCAGGTGTCGGGCGACAGTCCGGTGCTGATCGACCAGTATCTCAGCCGCGCCACCGAGGTGGACGTGGACGCCCTGTGCGACGACACCGGCGCCGTCTTCGTGGCCGGGGTGATGGAGCACATCGAAGAGGCCGGCGTGCACTCGGGCGACTCGGCCTGCTCGCTGCCGCCCTTCTCGCTGCGCGAGGAAACCATCGCCGAGCTGAAACGCCAGACCGAGGCCATGGCCAAGGCGCTGAAGGTCCGCGGCCTGATGAACGTGCAGTTCGCCATCGAGGAGCCGGCCAGCGACAACCCGCGCATCTACGTGCTCGAGGTCAATCCCCGGGCCAGCCGCACGGTGCCGTTCGTGGCCAAGACCATCGGCGAGCCGGTCGCCGCCATCGCCGCCAAGCTGATGGCGGGCAAGCCGCTCAGCGACTTCGGCCTGACCGACAAGCCGTTCGACCACGTGGCGGTGAAGGAGGCGGTGTTCCCGTTCGCCCGCTTTGCCGGCGTCGACACCATCCTGGGCCCCGAGATGCGCTCGACGGGCGAGGTCATGGGCCTGGACTGGATCCGCCCGGGCGAAGGTTCCGGCCCCGCCTTCGCGCGCGCCTTCGCCAAGGCCCAGCTGGGCGGCGGAACCGTGCTGCCGTCCAAGGGCTGCGCCTTCATCTCGGTGAAGGACAGCGACAAGGCCTGGCTTCTGGAAGCGGCCCAGATCATCTCGGCCCAAGGTTTCCGGATCCTGGCGACATCGGGCACCGCGGCCTACCTCACCGAGAACGGCGTCACCGTCGAGGTCGTCAAGAAGGTGCTGGAGGGCCGTCCGCACGTGGTCGACGCCATGAAGAACGGCGAGGTCCAGCTGGTGTTCAACACCACCGAAGGCAAGCAGTCGCTGCTGGACAGCTTCGAGATCCGTCGCACGGCCCTGATGATGAAGATCCCCTACTTCACCACCACGCCGGCCGCCCTGGCCGCGGCCCGCGCCATCGCGGCCACCGCCACCGCCCCCCTCGAGGTGCGGCCTCTGCAGAGCTACGCCTAGAGGCTGTTAGGGAGCTGATCGCGTCCCAGCTTCCCCCGTCCGGGGGAAAGCGGCGCGAAGCCCCGGCAGGGGCGAGTCGCCGATGGGGGAAGTCTTCCTTCGCACTTCCCCCATCGGCCACTCGCGCTCCGCGCATCGGGCCGCTTTCCCCCATAGGGGGAAGT
>DASVNS010000278.1:0-3548 GCA_036383735.1 Phenylobacterium sp.
GGGCCGCCCGCGCCGGGTGCCGCACCTGGCGGACGCCGCCTCCGGCCCGGCCTTCACCGCCGCCGCCGGCATCCTGCACCGCGCCGCCTTCGGCCCGCGCGAGGCGGTGTCCACCAAGCAGCTCTCGTCGTCGAAGCTGCGCCGCGAGCCCCTGGACCCCCGGGCGAACCCGGTGGCCAAGGCCGCCCAGTGGCTGCGCGACAATCTGTAAAGCCTAGCCTTCTGGGTCCCGCGCGATGCGCGGCAGCGAAGCGGCCAGTCTGACCAGCTCCGACAGACCGCGTGCGCCCGTCTTGGCGAGCGCCTGCTGGATCTGCGTGCGGACGGTCGGTAGGGAGACCCCACGCTGCGCCGCCGCCTCCTGCGGCGTGCGATCGGCGACCAGCGCTGCGACTGTGGCGGCCTCAGCGACCGTCAGGCCGTAGACGCGGGCCAGTTTGTCGGAGAGGTCCTCGTCGTGATCGGCTGGATCATCGACCAGCACCAGCACGCGCGTACGCTCACTGATGGTCAAGGGCGCCACCACGGCCCTCAAGGGCGGCCCACCCGATGGCCGCGGCAGAGTGAGCGCCGCACCCCGACGCGTACCTTTGCCGGCTTCCGAGATCGCGTCCGCCAGCCGGGCGTCGGTTGCGGGGTCGGAAGCTCGAAGGCCCTGTCGGGTGAGCCTCACTCCCGCACCGGCGCGCGCCAGCGTCTCGGCGCGACGGTTCATCTGAAGTGGGCGGCCGGTTTCGTCCGTGACGAACACCGCCTGCTGCTGGGCGTTCATTGCCGCCTCGGCGAGTTGCAGCCGCTGCTCCGCCTTGGCCAGGGCCGTGCGCACTTGGAACAGGAGTCGCAGGTGCGGGATCAGGGCCTGCACGCGCGCGCCGTCACCTTCGGTGAAGACCCGGTCGCCCATGGCGCGGTGAAGGCCCAACCCTCCCGATCCGCCCGCGAAGGTGACCATGCCAGCCACGCAGTGGAAGGTGTCGTCACCGAAGGGGCGGATAAAGCCGTTGTAGAACTTGGACTTTAGATACGCGTCGGGGGTGACCGCCTCTCCCATGGCTGCGGCCCGGTTCAGCGCCCGGGGCTGCGCCGCCGCCTGGTACCAGGGGTCGTGTCGGTACATCTGCGTCGCCCAATAGAAGTCGATCATCTCGGGGGTGAAGTAGTTGAAGGTCAGGCTCTGCAGGGCGCCATCGGGCGCATAGGTCATCAGGGCGCATGAGCGTCCTCCGACCTGGGCGGCAATGCGTGACGGCAGGGCAGCGAACGCCTGGTCGTCCGCCAGCGCCTCATAGATTTCGTCGGCGATCGCCACGCTATCCAGCCCAATCCACATAACCACGCTATTCGGATTCGAGGGGAGATCAAGGCGGCGCTGACACCGCAGGTTGTCTTCGGCTTGATCCTAAGGAGCGTTCAAACCTGCTCAACGCTTCGTCGCCAAGGCATCATTAACCCTGATGATGCGGGCGGCAGCCAACGCGGCGCAATCTGGCGGCGACCGCGGGAGCGGCGCTTGGGGTGGGTCCCGAGCGGAGTTGGGGAGCTTTCCATGGGTATTCGATCATTCTGGGCCGCGACTGTGCTGGCGTGTGGCCTGGGGGCGACGGCCGCCCCGGCAAGCGCCACCATCTATGACATCGCCGCAACCAATGGCGTTGGGGTGGATGTTACGTTTGGCGCCGGCCAGACCTATCTCATCGAATGGATCGGTATGGCCGATGGCGGGGCTTATGACTCCGCCAACGGGAATTGTCCGACGGGCGACTGTTCCTCAGGATGGAACAATGGCCTCTTCGCCCTCGAGATCCCCAATAACCCGGCGAACTTCGACCTGGACATCGTGTCCATTCCAGGGGCTGTCGCGCTCCCGGGCTTTTCGGTCGCATCGTTTTCGTCGGCCGCGGACGCGCTGGCCGCCTACAAGACCGGCGCCAATATCAACGATTGGTTCGTCAACATCGTCGGCGGCGTTCCCGTCGGGGGTGTCGTGTTCGAGAGGACCTTTCCCAATCCCTTTCGGATTATGGCGGACGGCGGCGTCAATCGCTTCCTGGTCGCCGATTTCGATCAGGATCGCTCCAACAATTTCGGCGGGGTCTCGCTGCGAATCACGGCGGTGCCGGAACCAGCCACCTGGGCAATGCTGGTCCTCGGCTTCGGCGGCGCCGGGGCGATGCTTCGGCGGCGCGGCAGGTTAGCTGCGGCCTGAGCTCCAACAGCGCCCCAGACCGTCGAATTCGAGGGCTCGCGCGGCGAAGCCAGGCATGGAGCCGCGGCGCCCCCTTCAGGCCATCAGGCCTGCGACTCTAGCGCTAGTGGCTGCTCACCGAGGTGATCGTCCGGCCCTGGTCGGTATGCTGCGCGGTGACGAGCGGACTGCCGAGCGAGGCGACGGCGCGTTCCATTGTCTCGCGCATGCAGGCGCGGTGCACGGCCTGTTGATCGAGGCGCCGCGCGTCGGGCGCGCCTCCGCACACCCGATTGGAGGCCGCCTCGATGCGGCGCAGGCCGATCGCGGCGCCGGCTTGCGTGTGCAGGTTGAGATCGCTCATGCTCACCTTGACGCTGGCGCCGGCCGGAGCGGGCGCAGCTTGGGCGTGCGCTGCGAAGGTCAAGGCGGACAAGACGACAAGGCTGGTCAGAAGGGTCTTGGCAGGCATCGAACCGGTCCTTCGGATGTGCTCGGCGCGATGTTACGCCCAAGCTCCCCCAGAGACACCGACGCCCGATAAGTGGACAGGGGCATGACCTGATCTTTTGCCGATCGAACGACGATCTCGGTGAAGGTGAGGCGCGGCGGATATATGCCGTGGACGCCGCTCTGCCTCAGCGCCTCGCCGTGACCAGGTGAGCCTGGAACGGGGCGGAGAACGTCCCGTTGCCGAACTGCGAGGCGAGCGCGGTTTCCACGGCTTCGGTGACCCGCGACAGGCCGTCGGGATCGCGGGCCACGATCTCGTTGCGCAAAGGCGAGCCCTGGCAGAAGCCGATGGCCAGATCGGCTGCCGTGGTCTGCATCTGGTGGCTGATGGTCTCGAGTTGAACGTGGGTGAAGCCGGCCGAGACGGCGTCCGCGCGGACGCGCGCGGGATCGCCGTAGCCGTAGGGGGTTCGCGCGATGAACAGGGGTGGATCGGTCGGGAAGCAGGCCGTCACGGCGGCATGGAGTTCGGCGACGGCGGGATTGTTGTCCAGGCCGTCCCACACGTTGAACAGATAGCGGCCGTCCTCGCGCAACACGCGCCGGACCTGTCGATGGGCCAGCACGCGATCGGGGAAGAACATGACCCCGAACTGGCAAACCGCCACGTCGAAGGTTGCGTCGCCGAACGGCAGCGCCTGGGCGTCCGCCTCGCGCCATGAGATCTGCGGGAAGTCTACCCACTTGCGCGCATAGTCGAGCATCGCGGCATTGAGGTCGGTCGCGACGATCGGCGCCGGCGTCATCAGGGCGAGCGCCCGGGTGACGATGCCCGTCCCGCAGGCGAGCTCAAGGATGGCGCCGGCCTGCCCCAACAGCCGGGCGCCAAGATCGGCCGCGAACGGCTCGA
>DASVNS010000279.1:0-6251 GCA_036383735.1 Phenylobacterium sp.
GAGCACGACCTCGGGGTGAGATCGGCGTGTCCATGGGAGGCAGCGAGGTCTGCGGCAATCCGAGCGGCGGCAAGCCCAGGCCAAGCTGAGCGTGCGCGTCACCGCCGACGAGGACGACAGCCGCCGCAAGCGCGCAGATCCAGCAGCTGTGCATCGTCACCGGCTTCTCCTGCCGCTTCTCCGTGTTTTGAACGCTGGAGCTTGGCGTTTTCACGGCGGACAAGGGATGAAACGGCGTATGCGGTTCGTTTCATCCTTGAAGAAGGTTGTTTCTTGGATCGCCTCGAGCGAGAGATCGTCGAACTGCTGCCGCGGCTCCGCCGGCTGGGCCGGGTGCTGACGCGCGACGTCGCGGACGCCGACGATCTCGTGCAGCTGACCGTGGAACGGGCGCTCGTCCATCGCGGCCAGTGGCGGCCCGGGACACGCCTGGACAGTTGGATGTTCCGTATCATGAAGAACGCCTGGATCGACGAAAGCCGCACCCGGAGCCGCCGGGGCGCCGTGCTCGCGCCGGAGGAGGACGCCGCCAACGTGGGCTCGGATGGCGCCGGCGCGATGGAAGACCGCCTGGCCGTCCGCGCCGTCGAGGACGCCATGGCCCGCCTGCCCGAGGATCAGCGGCTGGCGGTGGCGCTGGTTCTGGTCGAGGGCCTTTCCTACAAGGAAGCCGCCGAGGTGCTGGAGGTGCCGCAGGGCACGCTGACCAGCCGCCTGGGACGCGGACGTGCGGCGTTGTTGGCCGAGTTGCAGGGAGCGCCCTCATGACCGGCCGGCTTGAGCGCGTGATCGCCTATCTCGACGGTGAGCTCGGCCCGGCCGAGCTCACAGCGTTCGAAGCCGAGATGGCGTCCGATCCTGACCTGGCCGCAGAGGTCGAGGCGCATCGAGCGCTCGCGGGTCGCCTCGTGGCCGCCTATGCGCCGGTGCTCGAAGAGCCGGTCCCGCTCCGCCTGACCGTGGCGGCGAGCACGGCGAACGATCGGCGCCGGCGACCGCCAATGCTGACCTGGGCCGCGATGGCCGCCTCGCTGGTCGTAGGGATCCTCGCCGGCAGGTTCGCTTTCGCGCCGGAACCCACGGTCGCCGTCGGGGCCGACGTTCCGGCGCGACTGGAATTGGCCCAGGCGTTGGATCGTCAGCTGGCGTCCGACCCAGGCATCGTGCGGATCGGCCTCACGTTCCGCGACAACGAGGGCCGCTATTGCCGCACGTTCCAAAGTGCGCCCGACCGCCTTGCTGGGCTCGCTTGCCGCAGCGGTTCTAGCTGGCAGGTTGCGACCGCGACCACATGGTCTCCTGTCGCCGCGCCGCAGTATCGCACGGCCGGCAGCGCGACCCCGCCCGAGGTGCTGGCCGCCGTTGATCGCAGCTTGGCCGGCGACACTCTCGACGCCACACAAGAGAAGGCGGCCCGCGACGCCGGCTGGCGCTGACGAACATCGCCGCCACATACCTGCCACCGATTCCATCCATGTCGCGGACGTCATCGGGAAACTCGGCGCCCCGGCGCTGGGCGCTCTGGGCTCAGCCGCTGTCGGTGCGGCGTCAGGTCCCGCGCAGACTCGCCTGAAGAGCGAGTAAGGCTTGTCCGTGGGAGATTCGTGAGGGGACGGGAATATGCGTCCGCAAGTTTGGCGCGCCGGCCTGATAGCGGCGGCGCTGCTTTGTGTTGCCTCTCCGGATGCGACGGCTTTCGCCGCCGCGCCGCCGCTCCCCCGCGCCCTCACCTCCCGGGAAACGGCCCAGTGGCAAGCCCTGGTCGTTCAATCCGAGGCGGCGCGCGCGGCCGGACGGTGGCGCGAACTGGTGAAGGTCACCCGCAAGCGCGTCCGCATCGAGCAGCGCGCCTATGGACCGACGTCGGCGGTGACGGCCGTATCCTGGTCTTGGATCGGTCAGGCGCTGGTGCGTCAGGGACGCGATGCCGAGGCCGAACCCTTCTACCGGCGGGCGCTGGAGATCGACCGGCAGGTGCTGGGTCCCCGGGACCCACAAACCCTGCTCGCCATTTCCAATCTGGCCGGCCTGCTGGAGCGCCGGGGCCGATTCAGCGACGCGGAGCCTCTACGGAGCGATCTTCTGGAAGCCAGTCGCGCGATGTTCGGCGAAACGAGCGCCGAGGCCGCGGCGGCGGCGGTGGCCCTGGCCGACGTCCTGCGGGCCCAGGCCAGGCCGCGCGAGGCCGAGCCCCTCTACCGCCTCGCGCTCAGGATCGACAGCAGCTTGCTGGCCGAGAAGGACCCGGGCCTGGCCGCCGACCTCGGCGCGCTGGCCGCCACGCTGGACGTCCTGGGCCGCCACGTCGAGGCCGAACCGCTGCATCGACGATCCCTGGCCATTCGCCGCGAGGCGTTCGGCGAGCGCGACGCCGCCACGGCCCAGGCCTATGCTCGCATGGGCGCGAACCTCGACGCACAGGACCGCCACGCGGAGGCCGAGCCCCTGTTGCGGGTGGCGCTCGCCACCGACCGCGATGTCCGTGGCGTGCTGCATCCGGCGACGGCCGCAGACGCCGCCGGCCTGGGCGCCAACCTCAACGCCCAGGGGCGCGCCCGCGAGGCCGAGCCGCTGCTGCGCGAAGCCCTGGATATCCGCCGCAGAACCCTGGGCGAAAAGCATGCCGACACCGCCGCCAGCTATGGCGCGCTGGGCGACAACCTAACGGCCCGCGGCAAACGGACCGAGGCAGAGCGCCTGCACCGCCGCGCGCTCGCCATCGTGCGCGCGGCCAAGGGCGAGAACGATCCGGCGACCGCCCTGGCCTATGAGGCCCTCGCGAACGATCTCGACGCCAGTGGCCGCTATGCGCAGGCCGAGCCGATGCTGCGCCACGTGCTGGACGTGCGGCGCGCGGCGCTGGGCGAGCGCCACCCGGCCACCGCGGCCACCTACGACGCCCTGGCCGAGAACCAGCACCGCCTTGCATCGAATACCGGGGCCGAGGCGCTGTCGTCCAAGGCGGTGGCGATCGTCCGCGCCCGCCGTTCCGCCGACCTGAAGGCGCCGGGTTCGGGTCCGGACGCGGCGATCCGGCGCGCCCGGGCCGACGCCGAGACCGGCGAGGCCGCCGAACCGGTCTTCCGCCGCTACCTGCATCTGGCGTGGCTCGCCTCCCAGGAGCAACCCTCGGAACTCCCGCGCCTGCAGGACCAGGCCTTCAGCGCAGCCCAGGACCTTGAGGTCTCACCGGCCGCGCGCGCCCTGGCCCAGACCGCCGCCCGCGCAGCCTTCGGCCGCAAGACGACGGCGGGGGACGCCCGCGTCCGCCAGGATCTCGCAGGACAGGTCGGACAGATCGAAGACCAGTTGACCAAGGCCCTGCCACAGGGCGACCGCGCCAAGGCGGCGCGGGTCGGCGCGGCGCTCGACGCCGTCGGCCGCGAACTGGCCGGGCTCGACGCCCGGCTGCAAAAGGACAATCCGAGGTACGCGGAAACGATCTCGCCGCCCGCCCTATCCATCGTCCAGGCGCAAGCGCGCCTGAAGCCGGGCGAAGGCATGCTGTTCATCGTGCCGACCGGCGAGGACGTCTACGTCTTCGCCCTCTCGCAAAGCCGGATCGCCTGGCGGCGGGCCGGGAGCCCGCAAGCCGACCTCGAGAGCCGCATCCGCGCGCTGCGCTGCCAGGTGGACGAGGGGGCTTGCGGCGCCAAGGGGCGACTGGCCGCGGAGGGCCAGCTAGCGCCCTTCGACCTGCAGACCGCCCACAGCCTGTACAGCGACCTGATCGCGCCGGTCGAGGGCGCCCTGGCCGGCGTCGATCGGCTGTTCGTCACCACCTCGGGCGCTTTCGGCGGGCTGCCGCTCGGGCTGCTGCCGACCGCCAACACCGGCGTCCTCGCGTCGACCCCGTGGCTCGCCGACCGCTATGCCCTGACCACCCTGCCGTCTGTCGCGAGCCTGCGCGCTGCTGGGCCGTCCAAGCGGCCTGCGACCCGGCGCTGGAGCTTCGTGGGCTACGGCGACCCGGCCATGGAGCGCGCACCCTTCGCTCCCCGCGGCCTGGGAGAGGCCATGGCGCGGAACGCCGCGTTCGCACCGCTGCCCGGCACGGCGGACGAGTTGCGTGCGATGGCCAGGGCGTTGGGCGCCCCCCAGGCCAGCGTGCACCTTGGCGGCAAGGCCACCGAAGCCTCGATCAAGCGCTCGCCCGACCTCGCCACGGCCGACGTCGTGGCGATCGCCACCCATGGGCTGCTCGGCCACGAGATGCGGGGACTCAGCGAGCCGGGCCTTGTGCTGAGCCCGCCGGGCAGGCCCAGCGCTGAGGACGACGGCGTGCTCACCGCCACCGAGGCCGCTTCGCTCGCGCTCACCGCCGACTGGGTGATCCTCTCGGCCTGCAACACCGCCGGAAGCGATGGCGAGCCGGGCGCCGACAATCTTTCAGGCCTGGCCCGCGCCTTCCTGTACGCCGGCGCACGCGCGCTACTGGTCAGCCACTGGCGGGTGTTCGACGACGCCACGGCGGCGCTTACGGTGCAGACCTTGGCCATCCAGAAGGCCAACCCGTACCTGTCGAAGGCGCAAGCGCTGCAGCAGGCCATGCGCACCGTCCGAACGGGCCGGCGGCCCGATGGCGCCGCGTTGCCGGGCTGGCAGCCGGAATGGGCGCATCCGGCCTATTGGGCGCCGTTCGTGGTCATCTCGTCCGACGGATAGGAAGGCTCAGCGTGGCGCCGACGTCAGGCAAGTCTTAGACGGCCAGGCCGAACTCGCGCATCGCCGGCACGAAGTTGACGTTGTCGTGGTTGTCCCGGGTGAGCTTGATCAGGGCGAACCGCTGCAGCTCCGTCAGGCGCCGCCACTCAAGCGCGGTGGGCGGCGGGACGCCGACCGACCGCGCATAGGCGGTCACCACCGGCGGCGCCTCGCCGGCCAGCTCCCATAGCGCCTGGGGCAGCTCCGCCAATGGTTTGGCCGCCTCGCTCGCGCGTAGCTCAACCAACTGCACCAGACGTGCGCGGTAGGTTTCGATCTCCGCCTCACCGGCGCAGGGCGTCTCCAGCAGGTCCCGACGGTCCTCGCGGGTGAAGCGGCTCCATTGGCGCAACGACAGCTTGATCCCGCTGCGGTCCAGCTTCAGTCGCACCGCCATGGGAATGCAGCGCAGCGTCGCGACGAAATCGTCCTCGAACGCGAAGAGTTGATTGTCGTTCGTGGTCATCCGGTCCGGGCCAGGTCGTCACGGAGAGCCAGTCCGACGCTGGCCTGGGCCGTCACCTCGCCGACGATCAGCACCACTGGCCCCGAAGCCCGCGCCGCGGCCAGGGCAGCTCCCAGGTCGCCCAGCGTGCCGGGGATGGCCCGGGCGTCGGGCCGCCCCGCGTTCTCGACCGCTATGGCCGGTGTTTCGGGCGAGCGGCCCTGGGCGATCAGGCGCGCCGCAGCGCCTTCCAGGCGATCGCGGCCCATGTAGAGCGCCACCGTCGTCTGCGGATCGGCCGCCGCGGCCCAGCCGGCCTCGGTCATGGCGCCGTCCTGCGTGGTGGCCGTGGCGATCAGCAGACGCCGCGCCTCGCCCCGATGGGTGAGCGGAAAGCCGAACTGGGCGGCCGCCGCGCTGGCCGCCGTGACGCCGGGCACCACCTCGGTCTCGACGCCATGGGCGTGCAGGAACGCCGCCTCTTCGCCGACGCGGCCAAAGATCGACGGGTCCCCACCCTTCAACCGCACGACGTCCAGCCCCCGACGGGCCAGCCGCAGCATCAGGCGGTTGATGGTCTCCTGCTTCATGCTGGTGCGGCCAGCGCGCTTGCCGGTCTGGATCTTCAGGCAGGCGGCGGGCGCCAGCGCCAGCACGTCATCGGCTACCAGGGCGTCATAGAGCAGCGCCTGGGCGCCCTCTATGGCGCGCAGCGCCCGGACGGTCAGCAGGTCTGCCGCGCCCGGCCCCGCGCCCACCAGCCGAACCCGTCCCAATTCAAGCGGCATTGAGAACCTCTCTTTGGGCGGCGGCGATCAGGCGGGCGATTTCGGGCCGGCACGAGCCGCAACTCGTCCCAGCGCCGGTCGCCTCGCCAACGGCGTCGACACTGGCGCAGCCTTGCGCGATGGCGGCCTCGATCCGGGGCGTTCTGACGCCTCGGCAGGCGCACACCGTGGGACCCGTCTCCACCGCCTGCCCGGGCTGGCGGCCGATCAGCAGGGCCGTGCGGTCGGCGGCGGTCAGGCTTTCGGCGTCGAACAGGTCGGCCAGCCATTCGCGGGCCGGCAGGACCCCGGCCGTGGTGAAGAAGATCACCCGC
>DASVNS010000280.1:0-4586 GCA_036383735.1 Phenylobacterium sp.
CTGGAGCGCGAGGGGCGGCTCGGCTGGGTGCAGGACGAGATGAACGACCTCACCGACCCGGCCAACTACGACGTCGAGCCGGAGAACGCCTGGAAGCGGCTGCGCCCGCGCCGGCACACCGCGAAATACCTGGCCGTCTATCGCGCCGTCGCCGCCTGGCGCGAACGGACGGCGCAGCTGCGCGATCAGCCGCGCGGCCGGATCCTCAAGGACGAGGCCATCGACGAGGTCGCCACCCAGGCGCCGATCGACGCCGATGGCCTGGACAGGCTGCGTTCGGTTCCGAAGGGGTTCTCGGGCTCGCGGTTCGGCCCCGACCTGATCGCCGCCATCCGCGAGGCGCTGAAGGATCCCGAGGCCTATGCGCCGGTGATCGAAAAGGCCCGCCAGCAGGCGTCGCCCGCGGCGGGCGCGGTGGTCGAACTGCTGAAGGTGCTGCTGAAGGCGCGCTCCGAGGAGGCGAACGTCGCCTCCAAGCTGATCGCCACGGTCTCCGACCTGGAGCAGATCGCCAACGACGACGACGCCGACGTGGGCGCTCTCAAGGGCTGGCGGCGCGAGGCGTTCGGCGAGGATGCCCTGCGGTTGAAGCGCGGCGAACTGGCGCTGGTGCTGGATGGCGCGCGGGTTCGGGTGGTCGAGGTCCGCAGGGCTCCGCGCGTCGCCGCGGCGAGCTGACCGGATCGCCCCGCTTTCTCAGCCGATCTCGAGCTTCAGCCTGAGCGCCTGGGCGAGCGCCTGGGCCCGGCGCGTCGTCTGCTCCCCCAGCAGCATGTCCTCCCAGTCCCTGAGCGCGGTGAGCGCCAGACGGTCCCCGCGGATCGTCAAGGCGGACTTCTCAAGCAGGCGCGGATTGCGCGCCGACAGGTCGCAGCCCAGGCGGATCCCCGCGCCGAGCGCCCGCGCCCGCTGGCGCCGGTCAGGCGTCAGCACGCGCCCGACGCCCGAGGCGTCCGGCGGCTGCGGCGAAGCGCTATGGCGGGCGTAGGTGACGCTGGCCAGGAACGCGCGCTCGGCATGGGTCATGCCCGCAAGCGGCGCGCGCAGCACCTGTTCGAACGCGACGTCGGCCCGGTGGTCCGGATGCAGGAAGGCGCCGACGTCGGCCAGTCGGCAGGCCGCCGCGAGCAGCACGGCGTCACGGACCCCGAACACCGGCGGCAGCTTCTCGAACAGCGGCCCGATCCAGGCCTCCAGCGCCTGGCCAAGCCCGGGGGCCATGCCGCGATGGGCGGCCAGCGCCTCGCAGCCCTCGACCAACGGGTCGAGCTGACGGACTTCCGGGGGCATGGCCTCCAGCAGCAAGCCCTCGCGAACCCCGTAGGCCGAGATCACGATCTTCTCGATGCCCAGGCGCTCGGTGAGCCGGTCCAGCACCACGGCGGCGTAGGGCAGGGTGTCGAAGCGCTTCTTGGAGAGCCCCTCGATCCCTTCCAGCGACGACCGCGACTGGTGCTGAACGAACCGCGCCAGGTCGAGCGCCTCGCTGCGGCCGATCTCGTACTGATGCGCCACGTGCAGCGGGTATTTGGCGAGTTGCATGTGCAGCAGCGCCAGATTGCGCCAGGCGCCGCCCACCGCGTGGAACACCGGACTGGCGTAGCGCATGGCAAGGGGCGCCAGGTGGTCGTCGATCAGCCGGCGCGTACGCTCGGGGTTCAGCGATTTGGGCGCTCCCAGCGCGAACGGACCCAGGGGCAGGGTGATGCCCTCGATATTGCTGAACCCGTTCAGGCGCACCAGCTCCAGGCTGGACCCCCCCAGGTCCCCCACCACGCCTTCGGCGTCCGGCTGGCCGCAGATCACGCCGAGGGCGGCATAGCGGGCCTCCTCCTCGCCGGACAGCACTCGGACCTGCAGCCCGGTTTCATCCAGCACGCGCTTGAGGAAGGCCTTGCCGTCCGCGGCCTCGCGCACGGCCGCGGTGGCGCAAGCCGTGACCTCCTCGGCCCGCCAGCCGTCCAGCACCGCCCGGAACCGGCGCAGCGCGCCGATGGCCGCCTCGATCCCCTCGGGCGATAGCCGACGGGTCGTGGTCAGGTCCTTGCCCAGGCCCGCGATCACCTTTTCGTTGTAGATAGTCCACAGCGCGCGTCCGTCGACCCGGTAGATCACCAGGCGGACGGAGTTGGATCCCACATCGATGACGGCCGCCTGGCGGCCTTCTGCGCGCCCGGCGCTATCCCCGCGAGGCCACATTTTCGATCGCGCGCGGCATGTCTTTCACTTTCTGCCCGCGACCGGAGAGGCTGGGATTGGTCATGAAGTACTCATGCGCCGAAAAGGCGTTCGGGTGGTCCCAGGCAGGATCACGCGTATAGCGGCCGTCGGCGTCGAGGGTCCAGCTCTGGGCTTCATCTTTGAGGTTGGCGAGCAGGATCTGGTGGAGAACCTGCTGGTGGACCGTCGGGTTCTCGATGGGGGTCATGACCTCGACGCGACGGTCCAGGTTGCGCGGCATCCAGTCCGCCGACGACATGTAGACCCGAGCATGCTGCGACGGCATCGGATGACCGCTGGCGAAGGCCACGATGCGCCCGTGCTCCAGATAGCGCCCGACGATCGACTTCACCCGGATGTTGTCCGACAGGCCCGGCACGCCGGGTCGCAGGCAGCAGATGCCGCGGATGACCAGGTCGATCGGCACGCCGGCCTGGCTGGCGGCGTAGAGCCCGTCGATGATCTCCGGATCGACCAGCGAGTTCATCTTGGCCCAGATCGCGGCCGGCTTGCCCGCCTTGGCGTTGTCGGCTTCCTGGCCGATCATCTCCAGCAGGTCGCGCTTCATCGTCACCGGCGAGAACGACAGGCGCTCCAGTCCGACGGGCTGGGCGTAGCCGGTGATGAAGTTGAACAGCTTGGCCGAGTCGCGCCCGAACGGCGCCTCGGTCGTGAACAGCGAAAGATCGGTGTAAACCCGCGCCGTGATCGGATGGTAGTTGCCGGTCCCGAAGTGGCAGTAGCTGCGCAGATGCTCGCCCTCGCGGCGGACGACGGTCGAGAGCTTGGCGTGGGTCTTGTACTCGATGAAGCCGTAGACCACGTGAACGCCCGCCCGCTCCAGGTCGCGGGCCCACTTCAGGTTGGCCTCTTCGTCGAACCGCGCCTTGATCTCGATGAGGGCGGTGACGTTCTTGCCGTTCTCCGCCGCCTCGATGAGGGCCGCGACGATCGGGCTGTCCTTCGACGTTCGGTAGAGCGTCTGCTTGATGGCCAGGACGTTGGGGTCGCGCGCCGCCTGGCGGAGGAACTGCACCACCACGTCGAAGCTCTCGAACGGGTGGTGGACCAGGATGTCCTTCTCGCGGATCGCCGCGAAGCAGTCGCCGCCGTGGTCGCGGATGCGCTCGGGGAAGCGGGCGTTGAACGGCTTGAACTTCAGGTCCGGGCGGTCGGGCGGGATCAGCTCGGCCATCTGGGCCAGGCCCAGCTTGCCGTCGACCATGATCACGTCCTCGGGCGCGGCGCGCAGGCCCTCGATGATGAACTCGCGCAGGTCGCCCGGCATGGTGGTCTGGATCTTGACCCGCACGACGCGGCCCAGCCGCCGCTTCTTCAGCCGCGCCTCGAACTCGCGCACCAGGTCCTCGGCCTCTTCCTCGATCTCCAGGTCGCTGTCGCGGATCAGGCGGAACAGGCCGCGGCCCTCGACCTCGTAGCCGGGGAACAGGTGGCCCAGGAACAGGATGATGAAGCTCTCCAGCGCCACGATCCGCCGCTCGCGCTTGCGGGTCTTGGTCGGCCCCTGCGACAGTTCCCAGAACCGCTGCACCTGGCTGGGCACCGGCACCAAGGCGTAGAGGTGCTTGTCGTCGGCGATGCGGCGCAGCTTCAGCGCCAGGCAGAAACCGAGGTTCGGGATGAACGGGAACGGGTGGGCCGGGTCGATGGCCAGGGGCGTCAGCACCGGGAACATCCGGGTCAGGAACAGCTCCTCGGCCCGCTCACGGTCGGGGCCGACGATGTCCTTGGCGTCCAGCAGCTTGAGGCCCTCGCCCCACAGCTCGGCCCGCACCTCGCGCCAGATCCGCTGCTGCTCGGCCATCAGCTCGGCGGCCGAGGCGTTGATCCGCGTCAGCTGCTCGCCCGGCGTCAGCCCGTCCTGGCTGACCACCCGCACGCCCTCGCGCACCTGGCCCTTCAGGCCGGCCACCCGGACCATGTAGAATTCGTCGAGGTTGTTGGCGCTGATCGACAGGAACCGCAGCCGCTCCAGCAGCGGGTGGCGCGGATTGGCGCTCTCCTCCAGGACCCGCTGGTTGAAGGCCAGCCACGAGGTCTCGCGGTTGAAGAACCGCTCCGGCGCGCCCAGCAGCTCCTCGTCCAGCCGCAGGCCCGCCAGGTCCGGCGCGGCCGGCGAGGGCGCGGCGGGCAGGTCGAGGGCGGTGGCGGCGTCGGTCATGGGGGTCTCCGGTCTACTGTGTACAGAGTGACGGAGGGTGGTGACAGGAGCAAGACATTGGGGTTGGCGGCTCGCTCCATTGCGTCGCCACCGCCGAAGGCCCCCTCAGTCGCTCCGCGACAGCTCCCCCAGAGGGGGAGCATCTAGCGCGGCGTCGACCAAGATCCTCCCCCTCTGGGGGAGG